>DATKCB010000447.1:0-5020 GCA_035513495.1 Planctomycetaceae bacterium
TCTGAACAATGAACCTTGAACACTCCCGCACCCCGCTCTGATGCTCAACACCGATCCGCCGCCTTCTGGCCGGACGCGTCCTTGCTCGGCGTGGCGGTGATCTGGGGCGTGAATATACCGATCATGAAGATCGGCCTCGAACAGCTCGATCTCTACGTCTTCAACGCGATCCGGCTGACCATCTCGGCGGTGGTCCTGGTGCTCTTCGCCTGGCGCGAACTCCGGCGCGGGATCAAACCCAAGCCGGGGCTGACCTTCAAACAACTGCTCCTCTTCGGCCTGGTAATGTCAGCGATGTACCAGATCCTGTTTCTGCTGGGAGTGTCCCACACGACGTCCGGCAACACCGCCCTGATCATCTCCACCGTCCCCATGTGGACAGCCCTCCTGGCTCGCGTCTTCCTCCATGAAAAACTGCGGATCCTCGCCTGGTCGGGGCTGACGATCGCACTCGTCGGAACGGTAATCGTCGCGCTGCAGAAGGGTGACGTCTCGACCGGTCTGGATCAGTTCTGGGGGAACCTGTTCATCCTGGGCGCGGCCCTGCTTTGGGCGGGCGGAACGGTCTACAGCCGGCCGCTGCTGACGCGCATCTCCCCCGTTCAACTCTCCGCCTCGGCAGCCGTCATCGCGTTACCGGTGCACTTGGCAATCGCGGCGGGACGCTACGAGAGCAGCCTTCCCTCACTGCAATCGGTCGACCTCTGGCTGATCATCCTTTATTCGGGCATCTTGTCCTCCGGCCTCGCGCTTCCGATGTGGAACCTCGGCGTCCGCCACGCCGGTGCCGCCCACGCCGCCGTGATCCAGAACCTGGTCCCCCTCGTCGCCATCATCGCCGCCTGGCTGACCCGCGGCGAACCGGTCACTCAGGCGCAGATCCTCGGCGGGTCGCTGATTTTGAGCGGGGTGATTATGGTCAGACGCGGACGGCACGCGGTGCTGGTGGGAGTGCCGGAGAGAGATGCGGAGGCGGTTGCGGAGTGTGATTGAGTTATTTTTGTTTCGCCGCCTGTTCGAGGAAATCCAGAATTTCCACAGATTGGTTGTAGCGCGCCGTTCGATGCCGTTCTGGTATATCGACGTACCATTTGGCTAACTCCAAGGCAGTTTGTCCCAACGCACTCGAAGGAACTTCATTTTTAAGCTTCGGGTCGGCCCCAGCGGCGATGAAAAGTTTGACGATCTGAAGATGCTTTCGATCTATCGCGTAGTGCAGTATCGGATATCCTGAGGAACGACGAGAGTTCGCCAGTTCAGGAGATTCCTTCAGAATCCGTTCAACTTGAGCGACATCTTCGATCATCACGGCGGAGTCGAGATCGAGTTCCATTCCATGTTGGAGGAGAAGCGCCACCGTACGTTTCGCCGATTCTTTTTGATACCCGTTAGAAAAACTCGAAGCCACACCCGAAGCTGCGATTTGAAGAGCTGTTTCACCATCTTTCGATTTCAAATGAGGATTTGCTCCTGCATCAAGCAACACCTTAACCAGAGCTGAACGATCGGGATTGTTCAGATACACATAATGATCCACTCCCAGCAGGACACATTCGTCTAACATCATCTGCCGTTTGACTTTTTCGATTTGTTGAAACTTTGAATGATTTATGATCGCTTGCGCGTTCCCGCCAGCACCTGCCCATGACGCAAGATGCAACGCCGTATGTCCAACCTCGTTTTCGGGAACGGGATAAGTTGGAGTCATGATGTCTAACCCGCGGTCAATCAGTAGTTCGATCGTCTCGGGCACGCCTCCGAAGGCAGCATGATGAAGTGCCGTCTTCGCTTCATCACGCATAAAAAAACCTCCCGAACGACCGCCCTTCCAGGTGATTTCAGTTTTCAGATCGGCTCCATTCTCGATCAGTAATTTGACAATCTCCGGATACATGAGCGCGTCTTTGATGATTGGAAAACCAGCACCTCGCTCGAAATCATCGAGATCGATCTGGAAGTTCTCGATCAGGTACTTGCAGATTTCAAATCGTCCTATGGAAGCGGCGATTCGGAGTGGGCTGTACTGGTCCTCATCATCAGTCGTCGCCAGTTCCGGGGACACCTTCAGAATTTCCTTGACCCGCCTCAGGTCGTCCAGATTGATTGCAGAAAAAAGATCATAATTCGCGCCGGCATCGAGCAGTAGCTTGCAAATCTTCAGCCAACGCTTACTTTGATACTCATTGCTTGCCTGTGTGAATTCGTAACTGGCGTGACTCAGTGGAGTTCCGTAGTCGAGTTCTACTTCAAGATTGACTTTCCTTTTCAGGAGCAGAGCAACGATATCGACGTTGTCGTTTGACATGAGCAATTTCGCGTATTGTTCGTCGCTCAAGTTTCGATCTGCACCGCGCTCCAGCAGCCACCGGACCGCCTTGAGTTCGCCGTACCCGACTGCCGTCTCAAACGGAAACGAACCCGGTTTGTACTTTGTCCAGATCAGCGACGGGTTTTCCTCCATCATCTCGATTGCCTTCTCGGAAAATCCGGCCTCGATATAGTCGCTGGGAGTTTGAAGTTTCGGTGCCAAGAAAGTGGTCGTCAGAGGTTTGCTCTCGGCCTTCCCAACCCAGATCAACTTCTCCCGATTCAGATCGGTTGCCTCTGATTGGAATTTGGCTTGAAACTTGAAAGCGTGACCGCTGTTGGGTGTCGGCCATCCAACATAATCGTAGCCATTTGTGGAAATGCGAACGGGGATCTCTTCTTGTGGAGCGAGTTGCAGGACTTTCTCACTCGCTGCGATCTCTCGATCAATGTAATCCCACTCCTCTGGATCTTCATGAATCCGCGCTCTGACAGTAATACTGTCCCCGGTGATCGTATCTTCAAAATGAAAAGAGAACTGGAAGTAGCCTTCTCTCGTTTCTCTGTGCCAGGTTCGAATCGGTAGCTCTGACTCGTTCCTCAGGATCACATTAAAGTGGGAGTACAACTCGAGCTTTCCGGTTTCAGGCAACTCAATCCGAACCGAAAGCGCACCGTCCTCCTGCGCCAACAGCAGCGACGGCCAGCAGACAAAGAGCAGCGCGAGCAGATGTCTCATGGCAACCTCTCGGGGAAAGAGCTTTCTCCACGATATCCTCGCATTCGATTCCCGGCAATGTTTTCTCGTGACCATTCGACCTTGGATCGTCTCGGGATCGTCCGTTAATGTGGTAAAATAGGCTGTTCTCCGGGTCAGGATATGATATGCTGAACCGGTTGCGGATTGACGGTTTTCGTTCATCGAGCGTCAGTCCTCCCTCCCCTTTGTCCCGCCTGCCGACGTACCTGCCATGCTCCGATCCGGATTGCTGATTGTCTGTCTGGGGTTGTGTGTCGCGACTCCCGCGTTGTCCGCCGAACCGGGTCCCGAAGCGATTCAGTTTTTCGAGTCGAAGATTCGTCCGGTGCTGGTGCAGTCGTGTTACGAATGCCACTCGGAAAAAGCGAAAGCCGCCGGCAAACTGCAGGCGGGGCTGCTGCTCGATACGCGAGCCGGGTCACTCAAGGGAGGCGAGAGCGGACCGGCGGTCATTCCCGGCGACCTGGAAAAGAGCCTGCTGCTCGTCGCGATTCGGCACGAATCATTCGAGATGCCTCCCAAATCGAAACTCTCTAACGAGGTGATTGCAGACTTCGAAAAATGGATCAAGACCGGTGCCGCCGATCCGCGCGACGGAGCGGCCGTCGTCGAGACCGCGACGATCGACATCGCATCCGGTAAAAAGTTCTGGTCGTTCCAACCGCTGCAAAAACCAGAGCTTCCCGCCGTCCAGAACAAAGCGTGGGGACAGAACGAAATCGATGCGTACATTCTGTCGAAGCTGGAAGCAAAGGGGATCGCTCCGAACGAAGCGGCGTCTCGGCGTGTGCTGATTCGCCGGTTGTATTTCGATATCTGGGGCTTGCCCCCCGAACCGGCCGAGGTCGATTCGTTCGTCAACGATCCCGATCCCAACGCATACGCGACGCTCGTTGAGCGGCTGTTCGCGTCGGAACGGTTCGGTGAACGCTGGGCGCGGCACTGGCTCGATCTAGCCCGCTTCGCGGAGAGCAACGGCTACGCGTTCGACCTCGATCGTCCGAATTCCTATCACTACCGCGATTTCGTGATCAAGGCCTTCAATCAGGACATGCCCTACGATGAGTTCATCCGCTTGCAGATCGCCGGGGACTTGCTCAAGGGGAACGACGAAATGGCCCAGGCGGCGACCGGATTTCTCGCCTCGGGGACGTTCACATCGCAACAAACCGCCAAAGAACGTGAGCGGAGCCGCTACGAGCAACTCGACGACGTGATCGCCACCATTGGCACGGCCACGCTCGGACTCACCATCGGCTGCGCCCGCTGTCACGATCACAAATTCGATCCGCTCCCCACGCACGACTATTACCGCCTGGCGGCGTCGTTCGCAGACACCGGTTTCCAGGATTTCCAATACGATCGCCAACCCGAAAAATACAAAGCGGAAAAAGCCGCATTCGACGCCGAGCACAAGCCGTTTGTCGATGCACGTCTGGCTTACGAGAAAGAAACCCTCCCCGGCAAACTGGCCGAGTGGCTCGTCAATCGCCCGACCGAAAACGTTCAGCCGAAACTGAGCGACTGGCAACACGCGGGTCCGTTCCCGGCGGAAAACTTCGACAAGGCGTACGATCAGGCGTTTCCGCCCGAGAAGAAAGTCGATCTCGCCCAGACCTTTCTCGACGACAAAGTCAAATGGGTGCCGCGTCCCGAGTGGACCGACGGAACCGTTCACAACACGCTCACCGGCGACAACTCGGCGAACTACCTGTTCCGCACGATCGAAATTCCCACCGCCGGACCGCTCGAAATTTCACTCGGACGAGACGACGCGATCCGCGTCTGGCTGAACGGGAAACCGGTCCTCAATCAGAAAGTAACTGGTGCCGCCGCTCCCGATCAGGACAAAGTCACTCTCGCCTTAACCGCCGGCCGCAACGAACTGCTGGTTAAGATCGTGAATGCCGGGGGACCGACGGGTTTCTATTTCAAAGCCCTCCCGACTGGTCC
>DATKCB010000448.1:0-4818 GCA_035513495.1 Planctomycetaceae bacterium
GTCTGATGCGGCTGGCGGGAGGAATCCTCGGCCGCGCCGACGACATGATGACGATCCGCGGCAACAACGTCTTTCCTTCGAGTGTCGATGCGATTCTGCGCGAGTTCGAACAGGTCGCCGAGTACCGAATGAATTTCACCACCCGCCGCGAGATGAATCACCTGCAGATCGAGGTCGAACCGGTTGCAGAGATCGCCGGATCGCCGGCCGAACGGGAATTGCTCGATTCGGTCGGACGCACGATCAAAGACCGGCTGAACTTTCAGGCGGAGATCGTTCCGGTCGCACCCGAGACTCTCCCGCGTTTCGAACTCAAGGGCCGACGGTTTCACCGGGAGCCGGAAGAGTAATCTGGGTCTCGCCGTTCATTTTTCATCCGAAGATTTCATCGATTTCCCGGCAGACGCTTCCGGTTCGTTCTCGTCAGGTTTGTCGGACGGGCCGGGTTGGGCCTCAGAGTCATCGTCGGCGGGTTTCGATTCCCCCTCCGGTTCCTGCTCTTGCGGGTTCGGTTTCGATGCGGCGGCGCTCTCGCGAATGACGAGCGTGTACTCGCCGGGGAACAGCAGGCTCTCGGGAGTCGGCTGGCGTCCTTTCATCACAAGTTGATCGAGATTCTTGGGGACGCAGAAGTAAATCTCACCGGCGGATCCGACTCCCACGCAGGGATACGAAGTGGTGCCGTGCCAGAGAGCGACGTGATAACCGAAGCCGCTGACCATCGAAGCGAGCGCCATGTCTGCGCGGTAGTTGCCGAGATTGGGCAGTTTCTTGCGCTGGTCGTCGGACTTTCCATCCCACGATCGAATAAAGTCTTCGGCGGAGGTCTCGATCTGTTGTACCCGTACGTCGTTGAATTCCCGCGCGTGAGCGGCAACGTACTTCTGCAACTCGGGGTCGCTCAAGGTCAGACCGACGATCCGGGCGGCTGACGTGGGCCGGACGCGAACGACGAGACCCGCGCGATTCGCACTCAATTCGACTTCGGCCAGACGATGCTGGTCGAACAGAGAAAAGTTCTGCTGTTCGAGCGATTCGCGAACCCGTTCGAACGCCTCGGGATCGACCGACAATCCGGCCTGCGTGATCGTTCCTTCCGCGATGACTGGTCGGGTGAGGACGACCGCTTCCAGTGTCCCCTTCAGAGCCGGCTTCGAATGGAAGATGTACCAGTAGAACGTCCCGAACAGAATCCCGCCGCAAATCAGAGGCACCAGATAACTTCCAGCGGAACGGCGTTTCTTCTGCCGCAGTTTGCGTGCGTACGAGGTCGTTTTCTGAGGTTCCTCGAACGTGGGAAATGTCTCTGGCAGAACGGTTTCGGGACGCGCGACCGGAACGTTCGGCTCGGGCTCGGCGGATCGGAACTGCACTGTTTCGGGCGCGGGTGCTGGACGCGTCGAGGTCATCGGAACGACGAGTTTCTGGCGGCATTGCGGGCACGTTCCCTGCTTTCCACCCGCGCCGTCGGCCACGCGAATCTGCGCCTGACAGTGTGGACAAGAAAATTCGATGGGCATGAATTCGTTCCCTGAAATCATACGAGGGGGTGAGCCGGAAGAGCGGTCAATGGGCTGCGACTCCGGTCGTGGCGAGCTGTCTGGCCTGGGCCAGCGAGGTGTCGGCCGAAAACAGGATCTCGAGGTTCCAGCGGCCGTTCTCGGGGACCACGAACTCCCAATGCGGCATGACCGAACAGCTCTGGAACACCAGTTCGTATCCCCCTTCCGACTGACTCACCGTTTGAATCGGAATCGCCCAGATCCCCGAGGGAATCGAGAAATCGAGCGCCGTATCGATTCCCAGCCATTCGTCGACCAATCCGATTCGAGAGACGTCGGTCCAGTCGAGTCGCGAGCTGAGCGGGCCGAACTGACGCCCTTTTCCGTCGTAGAAATATCGATCGTCCTCTTCTCCGGCCATTCCGGCAAAGTTGAATTCGATGCCGAAATGGATCTTCTGTCCGGGAGGGAGATTTTCGAATCCGTAGCGGATCTGGAGCGCGGACGGTGCGTCGCGTTCGATGCCGACTTCTTTGGTCATCAGCACAGGACGTCCGACCCAGTTGATGCGGGTCAGCATCCGGACCAGCACGCCGTTTTTCGTCTCGTCGGTAATAAAATCGAACCGTTTTTCGTGCAGCTTGGCGATTCTCGCTCGTCCCTGCAGAAGCTGATCGAACGAAGCGCCCGGCAAGAGCAGATGATCGACGAGGCTTTTTCGCGGCCAGGTGTCGTAGACAATCTGTTTGTGCAGATCGGGCTGCTTGAACTTCATCATCGAACTCAAATTTTCGATGCTCCCTCCGCCGGTTTGCTGCTCTTCGGCGGCTTTGCGGATTTTCCGGTGATACGGTTCGCGGCGGCGATTGAGCGTCGAGAGGAGGTTGTGCCGGACCGACTTGACGTCCAGTTCGTACAGCGCTCCTCCCATCGAAGGCTTCAGATAGGCGGCGAGTTGATCGGACGAGATTTTCACTTCTTCTTCGTCGTCCAGATCGTAATCGCGGAAACTGACTTCGACCCAGGGGTCCGTCCCCTTTTCGATCTCGAGCAGTTTGTCTTCGGCGGCGATCAGATGGCGGTAGATGGCCTGTCGCAAATGGGGAATATACAAACCGCCGAACGCCCCGTGCCAGTAAGGGCAGTTACACTGTCCGCGGTACAGTTCCGCCCGGGCGTCCGCGAACACCTGAGGCTCATCCGCGGCCAGTCCCGAAGTTCGAAACTCTTCGACGTGCCGGCTGACTTCCATCATTCGCGCATACATTTCCTGGGCTTCGGAATACTTGGAACGGAAATTTCGCCAGACTCCGCCCCGCATAAACTGCTTCACGAGACCCCAGTCGGGATCTTTTCCGTGAACCTCGGTCACCTTTTCCAGTTCGCGCTGTTTCCGCGTCGGCATCACCCATTCGGTCATTTCCCGATAACTGCAATCGGGCAGGTAGCACAGTCCGGTCGCGGCATCCGAATCGATCACGTCGGCGAGGCTGACGAGTTGAATCCAGTCGGAACATTCTCCGAGCAGCGCAAAAAATCTCTCCAGCCAGCCGTTTTCGTAGACGTGCTTGTACGTTTCCGGCCAGGAACCGAATTTTTCACCGTCGTCTCCAAACACAATGACCGGATTGTGGATGCTCTCGGCGTACTCGCGCAGCGCGTTAATGACATCCATCGGATCGGAAAACGGCATCAGATAGCGCAGCTTTTCGCTGTTGGGAAATACCCGCAGCAGTTTTCCTTCGTCTTCGGTGAGATAATATCCGTGCAGCTCCTCGACGTTCAATCCGGCGCTGCGGAAATGATAGTCGTCGAGCAGAGTGTATTCGATTCCGGCCGTCGCCAGATCGGAAGCGAAGGACTGCTCCCAGACCCGTTCGGGCATCCACATCCCCCGGATGGTCGTCTCGAAGACCTGCTCCAGGTAACGCGTGTACGATTGGATTTGACCAATCCGGTCGTGCCGGGGGATGCCGCCCAGAATCGGTTCGAAGAACGCTCCGCCGAGGAGTTCCACCTGGCCGCGTTTGATGATTCGCCTCAGGTCGTCGACGTACTCGGGATGCCGATCGACGAGCCACTCCAGGAGGCTGCCCGAATTGTGCAGCGCGCAGCGGATTTCAGGATGCTGGATCAGCTTGTCCAGAAACGGGCGGTAGCTCGTTCGATACGCTTCTTCGAATACGTTTTCAAAATTGCCGACCGGCTGATGATTGTGCAGCACAAGTGCCAGTCGAACGCGACTGCTCATAGTGAGGTATCCTTCTGAGTCTCCAGGATCACCGCCACTCGACGGGATCGGTCGTTGCCGATGCTGCTTCCGCGGATCGGATGCAACTCGCGTGACGGTATTCCGTTCCGAGGGGCTGGGGGCTATTCGAGTCTACACGACAATTTCAGGCAAAGCCTCCTCGAATTCCCCTCCCGGCTCGCAAACGCTCCAAAAAATGAGGATTTCCAAGCAGAATCCGACCAGTCAAACACCCCCGGCGGCAAGTTGTGTCGGCGGCGCGAACTCCGAAAGTCTGGGCAACTTTAACGATTTAATCGAAGATCGGCGTTTCGACTTTTCTCAGGAACTCAGCGGCCTGTTCCGGAGGGACGGGATTGATGTAAAACCCGCTCCCCCACTCGAAGCCCGCCACGCGCGTCAGCCGTGGAAACAGTTCGATATGCCACGAGTAGTGAGGCAGCTCGCTCGAATCGAGCGGAGCCGTGTGCAGCATGTAATTGTACGGTGGATTGTCGAGAGCCAGTTCGAGTTTGAGCAGCAGCGACTTCATCACGCTCCCCAGGTCTTCGATTTCCTGGCGCTGAATGTTCTCGAAGTGGCTCGTCTGTTTCTTGGGAACGATCCACGTCTCGAACGGGAACCGGCTTGCGTACGGACAGAACACCAGGAAGTGTCGGCTGTCGATCACGATCCGGTCGCCGGTGGCGAGTTCCTGCTGGATCATGTCTTCGAAAATGCACCGCCCGCGATATGTATAAAATTCGCGCGAGCCTTTGATTTCCTCCTGAATCGAAATCGGGACGACCGGCGTCACGATGAGCTGCGAGTGTGAGTGCGGCAGCGACGCCCCCGCCAGCAAGCCCTTGTTCTTGAAAATCAGCCCGTGAACCAGCCGGCCGTCTTTCTTCAGATCGACCAGCCGGTCGTGGTAGATCCAGAACACTTCGCGGATGTTATCGACGCTCAGCCGCGACATGTTCGACTCGAAGTGCGGACACTCGATGATGACTTCGTGAGCGCCGACACCGTTCATCATGTCGTACATCCCCTCGCCGCGTTTCTGCAAACCCCCTTCGATCTGCA
>DATKCB010000449.1:0-3381 GCA_035513495.1 Planctomycetaceae bacterium
CTCTCAAGAAGCTGCTCTGTGTTGAGTCGAATGCACTCGAAATTCAATCCTCCACCAGAGTTTGATATCACTTGCCCGTGTTCGATCCAAAATGTCTCGCCGTTTCCTCCCATCGCGACGTCACAGAATGGAGGATTGCGAACGAGGTGACCAATTTCGTCAATATCGACGACGATCAGTCTGATCGAATTGTCGGGATCAACAGAGCTAAGAACCGAACCAAGTTCCGAAAACATTTGAACGGAAGGACCGCTCCAATACGCCATCACGAAGAAGACCGCACAATCAAGTTCGTCGAGAATTGTCAGTTCTTCAGAAGAAATGAGTTCGATGCGATCGGCAATCTCAGGTGCACGATTCTTAAGAATTGAGAGGCGATCGAGGTGATCCATTTTGTTGCGCCATGCTGCTCCACATTTACACCGTCTCATGAAACCGCAGATGCGGTTTTTCGATCGTCACGAGCGTATTCGCAGGGACGCTTTTCATCAGCGAGACGCCGGCTCCGATGACGGAATTCGCTCCGACGGTCGTTTCGCCGCCGAGCACCGTGGCGTTGGCGTAGATCACGACGTGGCGTTCGATCGTCGGGTGACGTTTTTGGCCGCGGATGATCTGGCCGTTGGCGTCTTTGGGGAAACTCAGCGCACCCAGGGTCACCCCCTGGTAGACCTTCACGTGCTCGGCGATCTCGCACGTTTCGCCGATCACGACGCCGGTTCCGTGATCGATGAAGAACGACGGGCCGATCTTCGCGCCGGGATGAATGTCGATGCCGGTCCGGCTGTGCGACCACTCGGAGATCATGCGGGGGATCAGCGGAACGTCGAGCACGTGCAGTTCATGCGCGATGCGGTGCATCGTAATCGCTTCGAGGCCGGGGTAGCAGAAGATGATTTCGTCGAGACTCGTCGCAGCGGGGTCTCCGTCGTACGCGGCCTGCACGTCGCTCGCGATCAGGCGGCGGATGTGCGGGAGCGTTTCGAGAAACTGGACGGTCTTCTCCTGGCCGACCGCTTCGAAATCGGTTTCTTTGTTTGCGTTGCATTCGACGTGGTGACGGGTCTGATAGGTGTGCCGCAGGGCGCGGGCGATCTGTTGCGTCATGCGATCGTGCAGGCTGTCGATCAGATCGCCGACGTAAAACGCGACGTTGCCGAAGTGCAGATTCTGCCGCTTGCGGTAGCCGGGGAAGATGACTTCTTTGAGGTCTTCCGCGATCGCGTTGACCGCTTCGGTACTCGGGAGCGGGCAGTGTCCGAGCTGATTGATCGTGCCGATCGCGTGATACGACTCGACCAGCCGGTCGGTCAGCTCGGGGAGTTGTTCCTTGAGTCGAATGTCGGTCGCCATGTGAGTTGTCCCAACCAGAGAAAACAAGCGGAGATCGCTCGATCATCCGAGCGAACGGAGGTGGTTGTGGGGTCAGCGACAACAGTGGCAACTGCGCGGAAGAATTCCACGATAGCGAACGCTGCGAGCGGGGACTCGAACGGAAAGACTCAAACGGAAATCAGACATGACAGGATTTCGCAGTCTACGAATCTGAAAAAGTCAGGGCGTGACAATACCTCATATATCCGAATCGGTTTTTCCGACACGACCGGTCCACCCGGAGTTCGCTCCCGCTGAAAAAACGTCACCGGATCAACCATTCTAGCCGTCATATCTTCACAGAAAACCGTCGTTCGGATGATCGAGAACACTGTGAAGCTTTGCGGGTGCGTGTTTCTCGCGGGGGAGACAATCTGAGAGAGTGTTCAAAACCGGTTCAGACACTTGGAAAATCGTGTCGATAAGGGTGGGTGTGGCCAGTTTCGGTCCGGAAACTCCTCCCTTCTGCGTACTCCGACATGATGCAGGCCAGCTCGACGATGCGACCGGTCACGCCCTCTCTCGCGAAGAGCGATTACTGGGAACTGACGCGGCAACCGCTGCCGTCACTGCTGTTTCTGCTGCCGCTGCTGCTCGTCTACGAATGGGGCGTCTGGTGGGTCTCGCAGAATCGGGCGATGGCAATTCGCAACGGAGCCGATCAGTGGATGCGGGACGGGATTCACTGGACGGGACTGCAATCGGTTCACCTTCTGCCGCTGCTGCTGATCGGGGGCTTGCTGATCTGGCATTATTGCGGGAAGTATCGCGCGAAACTTTCCCCCGAACTGATGGCCGGGATGTACGGTGAGAGCGTTCTGTTCGCCGTGCTGCTGCTGGTGCTGGGACAGGCTCAGGATTTGTTGTTCCAGCGGGTGGGCGAGGCGCTGTCGCTGACGATTTCCTCCGACTCGGTGTACTCGGCGATCAGCTATCTCGGGGCGGGGATCTACGAAGAGGTGCTGTTTCGCGGAATCCTCTGTTCGGGACTGTTCGGACTCGGCTGCCTGCTGAAACTTCCCAAGGGAGCGAACTTCATTCAAGCCGCGCTCCTTTCGAGTCTGCTGTTTTCGGCCGCGCATTACATCGGTCCGTCGGCGGATCTCTATACGCATTTCAGTTTCGTGTTCCGCCTGTTCGCGGGGCTGTATTTCGCCGGACTGTTTCTGATCCGAGGACTCGGCATCGCGATCGGCACGCACGCGGTCTACGATCTGATCGTCGGACTGGTGCTGACGCACCAGTGACCGCCGACGGCGAACGCCTGTCCGCCCGGACGCTCCACAACTCATCGGCCGCCGTCTCACAGTCACAGTCAGACCGGAGGATCGCTCACGGAGTCGCTTCGCTGATCCCCTGTGTGAAATCGAGCTCGAATGAGCGGTTCGTCACCGGGTCGACCAGTATTGGTCTCCCAAGCGACCGCTTGTAAGAATCTGCCGACATTTGCGACGCTTCGTACTGTTCGGCCAAGTTGAGAATTGGATGCGATTCGATTCCCGTCTCGTAGATACTGACAGCGTTTGGGTCCGAATCGGTCAATGACTGACCGGCGGATTCTTCGATCAGATCGCGAACATTCGTCGGCAGCTTCCCGGTCTTCAGTCGCGTCCATTCGGCGGCCAGTTGCAGAAAAATCGTCCGGCGGGCCCCGATGAATTCGAGTTCCTGCACTAACACATAGCCGCCGCGTTGGGGAATTCGTGTCGCGATCTGATCGCACTTCCAGACGGGCGTGGTTTCGGTCTTGTTCCACAGGGAATCGTAGCGTCCTTTGTAATTGCTTACGGACAACCAGGAGGGATAACGTCCTTCCCTGAAGAATCGGAAATGATGCAGCGTCAGAAGCTCCGGCGCATACGCATGCGCCGCTCCGTTCTGGACCGCATCCGCAATCGTAACTTGATGTTGAATCACTTTCATCATCAGCAGTCTGGCGCGCGTCCGTTCGCCCGGCGTGGCGTGCAGAAACTGCATCAGTGCGGACTTGATGTTCATCGGCGAGGG
>DATKCB010000450.1:0-7405 GCA_035513495.1 Planctomycetaceae bacterium
CTGTCGAGCAGGTTCCTCCGAACGAACCCGCAGACGCAGCAGCATGACCGCGATAATCGCGGCGGGAATCGTCAACACAAGATAGTACTGCCGCCAGTTGACGGCTCCGGTTGAAAAGACCAATGCCGCCAGAAACGGAGCCGCGGCGATGCCCAACGAACCGAAGATTCCGTGCCAGCCCAAAGCCGCTCCTCGATTCTCGGAAGTGGTCTCATGGGAGATCAGCGATAAACCCGCGGGATGATAAATGCTGGCAAATGTTCCCATCAGGAACATCACGACAAACAGGATCGCCAGACTGGGTGCCCACCAGGCGAGAATCGCCGTCGCGATGCAACCGAGGAGATACCCGATGAGCATTCGCTTCGAACCCCAGCGATCCGTGAGCCAGCCGACCATCATCGCAGCCCACCCGAACGGCAATCGCCAGACTGTCCCCAAGGCCCCGGTCACGTCGCGCTTCACTCCGAACTCGTCTCCGATCATCTGTTCGACGGAAGGCAAGGCGTGCTCGAACATATGCACCATGGCATGGGCACACGAGACCAGAAGAACAAGCCGGAAAGTTTCTGAGTTCATGCAGTGATGGGACGAGTAATCGGCGGCGAAAGCATCAGTCGGCGTCTCAACGACCTGGAGCTGAAAGGGAAATACTGTAATCGCAATTCTGTTCCGTCGATATCCATCGGTCAGATTTCTGATCGTGTTCTCCGATACAGATTGCTCAGCCCCCGGAATCCTCCCGAAAGAGAATCCGTCTGGCAGCTTCAGCTCCTGGAACTCCCCGAAAGTCCGGTTCTCCTTATTGTCATCGAAGTAAACAGATAATTAGCAAGCATTTACAGAACGTGTCACCATTCCTGTCGGTTGCCGGAACTCCGCCACTCCCAAGTCAGGCGACAGTTCACGATTCCAGCCGCTTGACACCACATAATGGGGCCAGTACAACGACGATGCCTTGAAGGGATTGAGATCGGTGATCTCATTTTTTCGCAAAGTAGTTCAGAGGATACACCTCCCTGGCCTACTGAACGAAAGTCAATGGAGTGGGCTGCGAGTAATGTGATGAGACGACGAGCATCCTCGTTTTCTCTCGTTGACTATTCCGAGGAACTGGCAAATCCACACCGGATTCTGCTAATTCAGGTACACTCCCATGGCGAAAAAACGGGCCACGAAAAAGCATCCTCCTGCTCGCAAATCCGCAGCAAAAAAGACATCCAAGAAAAAGACACCTGCCAAGAAGAAACCCGTTAAGGCTTCGCCGGCTGCTCGCAAAAAGCCACGTCCGAGTCCCCCCAAGCCCGCGCCCGAGAAGAAGTCGGCTCCCCGGAAAAGTTCCGGTGGCGGTTTGGAATCTGAACTGAAGCGTCTCGATAAAGAGATTCTGAAGCTCATCAGCAAGCGAGCGCAATTGACTGCTCGCCTGTATAACGAGCGACCTGAGAAAAAATCGCTGATCTACGACCCCCACGCAGAAGACGAGTTGTATCAGGATTTGGCCAACTCGAACCCCGGCCCGCTACCCCTCCGCACAGTTCGTGCAGTGTTTCGGGAAATCCTGAGCGGAGCCAAGAGCAACATCAAACCGGTCCGCGTGGCCTATCTCGGTCCCCAATACAGTTTTACGCATTTCGCTGCACTCGAGCGATTCGGAAAAGCAGCCGATCTGATCCCGGTCAGCACGATCGCCTCGGTGTTCGAAGAGGTAAACCGGGGGCATGCCGATTTCGGACTCGTCCCCATCGAGAACAGCACCGACGGGCGCGTGGTCGATACGCTCGATATGTTTACCCGATTGCCGCTCAGGATTTGCGGTGAAGTGCAAATCGCCGTGCATCATAACCTGATGGCACGTTGTCCTCGGGGAGAGGTCAGCGAAATCTATTCGAAACCTCAGGCCCTCTCGCAGTGTCGCGACTGGCTCGCGCGCAACATGCCCCAGGCGCGGTTGATCGAAGTCACCAGCACTTCCGCCGCCGCTCAACTCGCGCGGGATAAACCGGGAGCGGCCGCAGTCGCGTCCCGACAGGCCGCGGTCGAATATGATTTGCAGGTCATCGCGGAAAACATCGAAGATAATAAGGATAATATCACTCGATTCGCCGTCATTGGAGACGCTCCTCAAAAGATGACGGGGCACGACCGTACGGCACTCTTGCTGCAGATTCCTCACAAACCGGGATCTCTTTCTGATTCGCTCCAGACATTCAAAGTCAATAAACTCAATCTCACCTGGATCGAATCGTTTCCGCTGCGCGGGGAAGAGGCGGGATATCTGTTTTTCCTCGATTTTGAGGGGCATCTCAGTGACGCGAAGGTCCGGAAAACCTTAACCGATCTGGAGAAAACGGCCGTCCGCCTCGAAGTTCTCGGATCCTATCCCAAATCGGAACCCTTGAACTGAACCGGCCGATTCGCTATTTCAATACGCGCTGTACGCGGATCGTGACGAGTCATCGGACCGACTCGGACGATTCCGCTCCCCTTCCTCAGCCGCTCTGCGTACGTTCATTCACTTTCTGAAAGAGTCGAGTCATGCGAAAGACGATTATCGCCGGTAACTGGAAAATGAACCTGAACTCGGCGGAGGGAGTCAAACTGGTTCAAGACATCGCCGCGGGACTCTCACAGCACCCCACTTCGGCAGAAGTGCTGGTGTTTCCCGCGTTTCCGTATCTGGCGAGCGTCAGTCAGGCTGTCGGCAGCAGCGGTATTCAGGTCGGCTCGCAGGATGTGTACTATCAGGACAACGGAGCCTTCACCGGCGAGGTTTCGACAGCTATGCTCAAGGATGTCGGTTGCACGCACGTGCTGGCCGGTCACAGCGAACGACGCCACGTTCTCATGGAATGCGACAGTCTGGTGAACGCCAAGGTGAAGAAAACGCTGGCGAACGGACTCCAGTCGGTCCTGTGCGTCGGCGAAAAGATCGAGGAGCGTCAGGCGTGGCAGATGGAACAGGTGCTCGATCACCAGATGTGCTGGGGGCTTGCGGGTGTCTCCGCGGAACAGATGTCAAATGTCGTGATCGCATACGAACCGGTCTGGGCAATTGGAACTGGCCTCACAGCGACGCCCGCTCAGGCGGAAGAAGCACACCGCTTTTTGCGAAGCTGGCTGGAAACTCACTACTCGAACGAGGTTGCGGAAAACACTCGAATTTTGTA
Organism: Planctomycetaceae bacterium; assembly: GCA_035513495.1. Lineage (GTDB taxonomy): Bacteria > Planctomycetota > Planctomycetia > Planctomycetales > Planctomycetaceae > DATKCB01. The sequence goes on from DATKCB010000450.1 coordinate 3,171, forward strand.
CGGTGGGAGCATGAAACCCGAAAACGCTGCCGAACTGATCGGGCAACCGAACGTCGATGGCGGATTGATCGGGGGAGCCAGCCTGAAAGCCGATTCTTTCCTGGGGATAATTCAGGCGGCTGGGTAAGGTGGCTGCGAAGCCGGAGGGCCTCGGTTCACCGGAACGGATTTCGGATTTCAATCGAACTTTTCAGAATCTCAGAGTCAGGGCGGATATGGCTTATCTCTCAGTCACACTGTTAATGATCGTCGGAATTTTTCTGATTCTGCTCGTTCTCGTCCAGCGCGGTCGCGGAGGCGGTCTGGCCGGTGCGTTCGGCGGCATGGGGGGCCAAAGCGCCTTCGGAACCAAAGCCGGTGACGTCTTCACCCGTATCACCATCGTGGCTGCCGTCCTTTGGGTACTGCTTGCGGGAGCCAGCATTCACGCCTTGCGGCCCAAGGACAAGTTTCCTGGCGCCCAGGCCCCACCACCCGGTTTGTCGAATACAGACGACGACAAGATCCCGACTGCTGACGGCAAGGAACCGGGCGACGATCCATTGAAGGATGACAACTCCACGAAAGAAATCGAAGTCGAACCCAAAAAAACCGACGATGCTAAGCCTGACACGACCGAAGCAACCAAGCCGGGACTGGAACTGCCCAATCCCAACGATCCGAATCCGGATGACAAAAAACCTGCGGAGGCCACTCCGGAATCGACCGACAAGAAAGACAATGAGTAAATCGCAGGGCTGGTTCCACCGTCCTGCGAACCGAACGCTCAACCAAGTTTCAAGGCCGGTTCAACCGGCCTTCCGCTTCTGCTGATTTCTTCTGCTGATTTACTGATGGGAAAGAAAGCGAGCTGACCACGTGTTGCTGAGTATGACGGGATACGGTGACGCCCGCGTCGCACACGGAAAGGTCGTACTGCACACCGAACTTCGCGCGGTCAACAATCGCTTCTTCAAATTGCAGTGCCGCATTCCCGAGCGCTACGCTGCCTTCGAAGCCCCCCTCGAAAAACTCGTCAAGCAGAGCATCTCCCGCGGAACCGTGACCCTCTCGATCAATCGCGCGCTGGAATCTTCCTTCGCCTCGGCCATGTTCGACGAAGCGGTCGTGCGCGAGTACCTCGATCAATGGAACACAATCCGCAAACGTGGCGGAGAGATCCCCAAGCTTCGCGCTCGTGACATTCTCGAACTCCCCGGAGTTGTCGTCGAACGGGAAAACGGGAAGGAATCGGCCGAGGACGAATGGAAACTGGTCGAGGAATCGCTCGTCGCGGCACTCGAAAAATTTCAGGCCTTTCGAAAAGCCGAAGGCAGCTCAATGACCGACGACCTGCAAGCGCAAATCGGAGTCATCGATGCAGAACTCGCCAGGATCGAACAGCGGGCACCGCAGGTGGTCTCGCAGTATCGCGATCGGATTCTCGTTCGGGTTTCGGAACTCCTGAAAGACTCGGGGGTTGAATTGCAGCCTTCGGATGTGATTCGGGAAGTCAGTCTGTTTTCCGACCGTTGCGATATCAACGAGGAGATCATTCGGTTGAGGTCGCATCTGGGGCAGTTCGGGAAATTCATCGAAAGCGGACGACCGGAAGGGAAGCGTCTCGATTTTCTGACCCAGGAGATGAACCGGGAAGTGAACACGATCGGATCCAAGGCGAACGACGTCGAAATCGCCCATTTCGTGGTCGAAATGAAAGGAGCCGTCGAAAAGATCCGAGAAGTCCTGCAGAACGTGGAGTAGGCATGGGCGACCCGACCGACCAGACTGAAAAACGCGTTCCAACACGGGTTTTAGTGATTTCCGGACCGAGCGGAAGCGGAAAAACGACCCTTGTCGGTCGCCTCATGTCCCTCTCCCCTGTTAAACTGAGAAAAGCGGTTTCTGCAACCACGCGCCCCCGCAGGGCTGGCGAAATCGATGGAGAACACTATCATTTTCTATCGGTGGCGGATTTTCGGCACCGAATGGAGCGGGGCGAGTTTCTGGAAACGGCGGAAGTTTTCGGTTCGGGGAATCTGTACGGAACGTTGAAGTCCGAACTCGATGCGGCGGTGCGGGAGGACGCCTGGGCTTTCCTGGAGATCGACGTCGAGGGAGCGCTCCGCGTAATGGAAGAGTATCCCGACGCCGTCACGATCTTTATCCGGACGAGTTCCGATGACGAGTACGAGAAACGGCTTCGGGGACGAGGGACCGAAACCGAAGAAGTGATTCAGAAACGGTTGGCGACGGCCCGCCGCGAACTGTCGCTGGCTGACAAGTATCAATATCAGGTAGTTAACGACGATCTCGACCGCGCGGTCGGTGAGATTGTTTCGATTTTGAACACCGAAGAAGGTGAGCGAAATGCACGAAGAGTTTAAAGAAGAAGACATCGTCAACAAAGTCGGCGGACGGTTCAAACTGTCGTCGCTGATTCAAAAACGGCTCGTCGCACTGAATCGCGGTGCGCCTCCGCTCGTGGATCTGCAGACCAAGGATCAAATGGAAATCGTGGTCGAGGAAATCATGGCGGACAAAATCTACCTCGATACCTCGGGCGAGATGCACGTCGCGGCGGACGGGGGAGAAGGTCTGGGACCCGATGACGGCGGGCCGAGCCTCGCGGATTTGTAAGCGGAAGTTTCGGCCTGTGCGGGAGGACTCGGTCCGATGAAAGGACGCGAAATCTTACTGGGTGTTTGCGGCGGGATCTCGGCTTACAAGTCGGCGGATCTCGCCAGCAAACTCGTGCAGGCAGGTGCCAACGTCTCGGTGGTGATGACCGAATCGGCCATCGAATTCGTCGGCCCCGTCACGTTTGAAGCCCTGACCAATCGTCCCGTCAACGACGATCTGTTCGTTCCCAACGAACATTATCGCGGTGAGCACATCGGTCTCGCCCAACGGGCCGAACTGCTCGTGATCGCGCCTGCCACGGCGAACTGTCTCGGAAAACTCGCCGCCGGACTCGCGGACGATCTGCTCTCAACGCTGTCGCTGGTGTTCACCGGACCGGTGCTGCTGTGTCCTGCGATGAATTCCGAAATGTGGAACAAGCCCAGCGTGCAGCGCAATCTCGCCACGCTCCTCGAAGACGGATACGAAATCGTTGAACCGGACAGCGGCTGGCTCAGTTGCGGACAGGTCGGTCCCGGCCGCATGGCCGAACCCGCCGAAATCCTGGAAGCGATCTCAAGAAAATTTGCGTGAGAATGGAAGTTCCAATTTTTTTACCTTCGACCTTTCACCTTCCACCCCCGTCTGAACACCGACATGCGAGTTCTGATCACCGCCGGCCCGACTCGCGAATATCTCGATGACGTGCGGTATTTGTCGAACGCCAGCAGCGGCAAGATGGGTTACGCCATCGCCCGTTCTGTGGTGGAGGCGGGACACGAGGTCGTACTCGTCACTGGTCCGGTCAATCTCGTTCCTCCCGATGGCTGCGAAGTTCACCAGATCGAAACGACCGAGCAGTTGCGCGAAGTGTGCGTGAGACTCTTCCCCGCATGCGACGGTGTGATTGCCGTGGCGGCGGTCTGCGACTTTCAGCCCCGCGAGCGAATCTCCGGAAAGATCGCCAAGTCCGGTGCGGCGGTGACGTTTGAGTTTGTCGAAACGGCCGACGTGCTGGCCGAACTGGGACGCGTCAAAGGAAATCGCTGGATCGTGGGGTTTGCCCTGGAATCGCAAGACCCCCGAGAGAACGCCCTTCGCAAACTCAAAATGAAGAACTGCGACTGCATCGTGCTGAACGACACCTCCGCAATTTCCGCCAGCGACAATCAGGTGGAAATCCTCAATCCCGAGGGGAATACCGTCGCACAATTTTCCGGGTCAAAGGAAAACGTAGCCGACGATCTGGTCCGCTGGATTCAGACGGAAATCGCCGGGAGAATTTGAAATTCTTCCAAATAATCGGCACACCGGTCGCCAAATGTTGCGCGCTCGCGACAGGCCTCCCGGCTCCTGCGTCCGGGAGGGTGTATCAAATTGATGACAGATTGCCAAAGAACAGGGGGTGTTTTGTTTCACTACTTCGCGAAGTTGACCAATTTTGATGTTGTCAAGTTGTCAACTTGTCAAGTTCAGTAAACCTCGGTGAAAACGATCGAAAATCGCCGATTGTGAAGACCGCGCGCCATCAAATTGATGACACTTTGCATTGCAAAGCTTGTTTCACATTTCCTGGGGGGCTGAATGTTGTCAAATTGATACACCTCCGATGGGGGGTTGAAGGTTGAAAGTTA
>DATKCB010000451.1:0-5505 GCA_035513495.1 Planctomycetaceae bacterium
AGAGATCATCGTTGACGGGCTTGGAAGCCCATCTTACGGTCTCTCCGCCATTCGGCTGAAGGATTACAAATACTCTATGTTTGCAGACATGCAGGCTTCGCGGCGGGTTCGGAGTCATGGCGCATAAAAAAAGACAACTCCGGATTTCTCCGGAGTTGTCAGAATCAAGCGTCCCTGAAAGACCGGTTCGGATTAACGAGCCAGGCCGAAGAGGTTGGCGAGTTTGCTCTTGGTCTGCACCGAGGGAATGTTCAACTTCGATTTGAAAGTTGTTGCATCGGTCGGAGGAGCAGGAGGAGCGACATGGGTCGGTCCGCCGGCGGCAGCAGGAGCACAATCGACACCACAAGCATCGCCACAAGTATCGCAGCAGCCGTCGACAACTTCGTAACCGCAGCAGCACAGTGCTTTTTCGGCGAGTTTGCGAACGCATTTGTCGCAATCTCCGAGAGCACAGGTCAGAGCAGCCACAACTTCGGGGCTACAGCAGCAGCCGTGTTTGCGAATCTGACAGCCGATTTGATCAGCGGCTTCGCGTCGAACACGCTCATCGGTATCATTCAGAGCGTAGACGAAAGCACACATGATTTCGGGGCTACAGATGCAATTGCATCTGCCGAGCTTCTTGATCGCTCGGCAGCGATCTTTCGCATAGCAGCAGGTCTGCGAAGCATAGATCAGTTTGGCGACTTCGCACGGATCATCATCGCAGCAAGGTTGTTCGCAGCACTCGGCAGGAGCACCGCAGTCTTTAACAATTGGAGCTCCGCAATCGGCGCCGTTAGGAGCACAGCCGTTGCCGGCCGGTCCGCAAGCGGCCGGAGCGTTGCAAGCCGGAGCACAAGCAGCCGGAGCATTGCAAGCAGGAGCACAAGCGCCAGCACCGGGAGCACAAGCAGCCGGAGCATTGCAAGCGGGAGCACAAGCGCCCGCTCCAGGAGCGCAAGCGCCGGCACCAGGAGCACAGGCACTTGGAGCTGTACAGGCTTTAGCAGCCGGAGCACAGCAGGTTTCAGGTGCACAGCTATCATCGCAGCACGGAGGTTTAATGTTCGAGTGCTGGCGTTGATACACATACACCTTGGTTTCACAGGGCCGGGCAATGGTTGGCTTACAACATGATGGTTGACATGTATCAGCACAACCGCAGCTCTTCGCAGCCCCGCAATCGCCACCCTTGAAGAGTTTTCCGAGCAAGCCCGCGTCCGCTGCGGAAATGCTCATCATCAGGGCGGCCACAGTCGCGGCACACATTCTGAAGAGTTTCATAAAAAAGAGTCTCCTTCCCTTGGGAAAAAAATCGTCGGCCGTCCTAACCAAACGTAATTGTTGCCGGTATGGGTTGTCGTGATGGAAGAACGAAGGTCTCGCTCAGTGGCAAGTTGTCTTGCCTGTTTTCGTATACACCCGACAGTCGAAATTCGTCTTCGACGGCTTGACCGTGTTTTGGTGACTTCCTGGTTCTGATTATTACCGGGGTGTGGTCCTCATCACCCTGTTGTCCATTCGGTAACAATCGTCAATCCGGGAAGCCGGTCTCTGGGACTGGCAGTAAATATCGGCGACTCCCTCACCCTGCTTGACTCTCTCAAGTCCCTATTTCATAAAATGGTTACGACGATTCCAGAGCCTGTCGTAGCGGTTGTTCCGATTAGAGAAAGATCGTGCGATGACTCCGACGGAGCGACCCGTTCAACCCGTAAGCCTTCCGGAATATAGGTAATATGAGGTTGCTTTGGTAAGATGCGAGAATGCCTTCCGAATGAACGGATTCCTCGGATCGAGCATCGGCAGAGCGGTGAACGGATCGCGATCAGGTCGCGTCGTTCGCAGATTTGTTCCGCGATTACTCCGCCAAACGTGAGTCGAGCAGTTGCATGATCTGATCGAGATCGTTGTTTGCCAGCAGCGGACGATTCGCGAGTGGAGTTTCTGCGACACCTCGGCTGAGCAGAACTCGTTCGAACAATTCGCAGTCATCAGAATGGTAGGCCACCGTCGCAGTCGGATCCTTCAACTGGTGACCGGTCAGAATACAGACAACCCGGTCGGACGGCGCGATCACTCCCTGTTCGCGAAGCAACTTCGCTCCCGCGACACTTGCGCCGGATGCCGGTTCGCAACCGAACCCCCCCGCGCCGACTTCCGCTTTCGCATCGAGGATCTGCTGGTCATCGACTTCCCGGACCACACCGTCGCAGACATCCAACGCACGTAGGCACTTCTTCAGATTGACCGGTCGATTGATTTCAATCGCCGAGGCGAGGGTCGAAGCGCGTCGATTCTCGCGGTCCATCTCGTCGAAGTAACCGTCAATCCGTGCCGAATTCGTGTCCCCGGCGTTCCAGCGCTCGCCCAGTTCTTCGTAGATTTCAAACAGTGTGTTGGCTCCGTGGGCATTGATCACCGCGAGACGCGGAACGCGCGGAATCAGGCCGAGCGATTTGAGTTCGAGGAACGCTTTTCCGAACGCAGACGAATTTCCGAGATTTCCGCCCGGTACGACGATCCAATCGGGAACTTCCCAACGCAGACCTTCGAGAACGCGGTACATGATCGCCTTCTGGCCTTCGAGCCGGAACGGATTGACGCTATTGCACAGATAAATCCCCATGCGATCGCAGACTTCCCGCACGCGGAGCAGGGCATCGTCGAAATCTCCCTTGATCTGGATCGTCACCGCCCCGAAATCCAATGCCTGCGAGAGTTTTCCGTAGGCGATTTTTCCACTGCCGACGAACACGATCGTTTTGATCTTTTGGGTCGTGCTGGCGAAGATGGCCAGCGATGCCGAAGTATTTCCCGTTGAAGCACAGGCCGCCGATGTCGCCCCGACCATGTTCGCGTGAGTGATCGCGGCGGTCATTCCGTTGTCTTTGAAACTTCCGGACGGATTCAGCCCCTCGTACTGTAAAAACAAGTTCCCCTGATCCACTCCGACATACTTCGCCACTCGGGTCGAGTTCTGCAGGATTGTCTGTCCTTCTCCGATCGTGACGATGCGATCCTCGGGAGCGAACGGCAGCAGATCCCGAAACCTCCAGACGCCGCTGAAATCGAGCGGATTGTAACGCGTTGCCCAACGCCGCTCGAACTCTTTGAGAGACGAGGGAACCGGAAGCCGGTCCCAGTCGTATGCGATATCGAGCAGTTCTCCACAGGCGGGGCAGGACGAATGAGTTTCCCCGACGGAATAGGTCGCACCACAAGCGGGAGACAAACAACGCTGGAACGCTGGATCGGAAGACACAACAAGCCTCGTCAGGCGGTGAAAGGTGACGGAATCTGATCGGAAAGTCATTTTCTCCGAACTCGAAGAAAACACAATGCTCGCGGGGAAAATACGGCCTCTTACTTGATCTCGTCGAATAAAAACTGATGCGATCTGTTGAATAACCGGCGGTAACTGAGCATGACTGCAACGATCGTACCGAGCGCCGTCCCCGCCGCGATCACAAACATGATGACGATTTGATATTTGACCGCTTCGAGAGGAGCGGTACCCGAGAGGATCTGGCCGGTCATCATGCCGGGGATCGAGACAATCCCGACGACCATCATCGAGTTGAGGATCGGAATCATGCCGGTTCGAACGGCATCCCGGACGGCTTCGCGGGCCGCTTCCCAGCGTGTTCCTCCCAGCGTGAGGATCAATTCCACTTCCCCGCGACGACGAACCAGGCTCTCTCCGAGCCGATCCATCCCGAGCGAGATTCCGTTGAGCGTGTTGCCGAGAACCATCCCCAGAAACGGAATCAGATATTGCGCGGGATTATCCTTCCAGGCGTCGTATCCCAGAACGCCGAACAGCGCCACGCTGGTGACGATCCACGAACTGGAGAGGACGGCAATCGTACTCGTCATTCGCAGGTTCGGGAGTTTCCGCTTGACGCGATCGACGGCCGAATACCCCGCAATCAACGTCATGGCGACCGCCAGGAGTAAAATGAATCGCCAGTCCGATTGTCCGAAGACCCATTCCAGCAGATAACCGAGCAGCACCAGTTGGACCAGCGTTCGCACGGTCGCGAGGGCGAGCCGTTTTTCGATCTCCAGTTTGAGGGCGACCGAGATGACACCGTTCACCAGAATCAGTAAAGCGGCGACGAACACATCCAGCACGCTCAGTTCGTGAAAATTCATGAAACGGTCTCCTGGACCGGTCGCGGTTCCAGACGGAACTCGCAGTCGGTCACGCGTCGTCGCTGCGATTCATCGTGACTGACCCACAAGACGGCGCGGCGGTCGGAAGACTCTGCGAGCCATGCTTGCACGAGTCGTTCGAAAACCTGTTCGCTGTCGGGATCGAGCGCGCTGGCGGCTTCATCCAGAAGCAGGATTTGAGGCGCGAGTTGCAAAGCTCTGAGCAGAGCGAGGATCTGCCGTTCTCCGCCCGAGAGATCCGAAAATTGCCGTTCCAGAAAATCCGAGTTTTTTCGAAACTGCTTCAAGTGCGATTGAGTCATTTCCCGCGAGTACGAACGGGACTTGTGAATGTCCAGCGAAAAAGGAAGCTGGAGATTGTCTTCGACTGTCCCCTCCACGCCGGGAGATGCTTGAGGCAGATACATCACTCGCGAACGATATTCGGGAATCGTCGTCGCAGACAGTTCCTGGCCGTTCCAGCGAATCTCACCTTGCCAGGGATCGAGCAGCGCCAGGCATCGCAACAAGACGGTTTTCCCGCTCCCCGTCTCACCGACAACCGCCCATCGCTCTCCCGGAGAAACCGCGACCGAGATGTGTTCTAGCAATACTGTTCCGGCCGACGTGCGACGGACGAGATCCCGAATTTCGAGCAAAGTCGCGGGAGAGTTCTCGGTCGGCTCGTTCATGCCAGCCACATTTCGATGTCCAACGGGGATCTCAATTCCTCGACGCGAGCCGGATCCAATCGGCAGGGGAGCAGTTGTTCGAGATTGGCCAGCGAGCACGCGACTCCCAGTTTCGTTCCCTGCAGGACCGGATTGAGTTCTTCCGTCGCCAGGCCGATCGCGATTCCCGCGGTCAACGCATCACCGCAGCCGATCGGATTCACGATCTTTTCTGCCGAACTCGGCTCGATCACGTACACGCCGATCGGTCCCACGACGACGACCGGGCGAGGACCGTCGGAGACCACGACCCACTTGGCTCCCTCGGCGCGAAGTTCTTCCGCAGCCGTGACGACTTGTCCGGTTGTGGTGAGTTCGCGTCCGACTGTTCGGGCAAGTTCGGTTCGATTCGGCTTGATCACGGTCGGTAGTCCCCCCAGCGATTCGCGTAACACTTCGCCCTGGGCATCGACGATCGTCGGACATTTGACCTTTTCGAGCAGCGTTCGATAAAAAGTGGCTGGTACGCCTTTCGGGACCGATCCTGTCAATACGAGACAGTCAGCTTTGGAATACTGAAGGTCGAACAAATCTTCGAATGCTCTCAATTCTCCGACGGCAAGCGGTAAACACTCCTCGACAAGTTCGGTCGTTCGATCGGGTTCGAGCAGCGTTTGGCAATACCGGGTTT
>DATKCB010000452.1:0-3216 GCA_035513495.1 Planctomycetaceae bacterium
ACCGAGTTCATCCGCCCCGAACCGATTGTCCTGTTCGGCCTGACGTTTTACCAACTGGTGTCTCTGTTCGGAATCGTCCTGTTCGGAACGCTCTGGTATCGCGATCACAAACAGATCGCGGCGCTTTTAGCACACGAAAAACTCGCAGCACAGAATTGAACGATCGATCGTACGACGGGAACATTTTTCCCGTCGAAAAGCAGAACAAACGGGAAAATGTTCCCGTTCTGCATGTTGGCCTGATCACAACCGCTTCAAAATCTCATCCACCTTCGTCTGGAAAATCGCCTCCCATTCCGGGGCCAGGATACAATCGCTGTCTTCCTGCGCTCTCCCGACGTTTTTGAGTTGTTCGGCGGTCGGGCAGTAGTAGATGTAGCCGTTGGTGTAGCCCGCGACGAACGTGTGCTTGTGCGGCGATCTTTGCTTGATGTTCAAACCGATCGGAACGGTCAGTTCGCCGGGGAAGGTGATCAGGACGAAGTCTCCCACTTTCAATCCGACCACTTCAACGTCGATCGTCCGTTTACCCGCGGCGACGTTCTGGGCCTGATGCTTCTTGAGCAGATTCAGATTGGTCTGCAAACGCGTCAGTTCTTCCATCGTGTAAATGTTCTGAATGTACTGCTCCATGTTGCGGCGGTTCTCGGCATCCAGCCGCGCGAGCGTGTCCCGGCCCAGCTTTTTTTCGTGTAGATAACTGTGCGAGTAGTACGTGGGAAATTCCTCCGACAGATTGTATTTCACAACCAGCGGAACGAACGTCTTCAGATTGAGGCTCGTGCCGCGCAGCGAACCGAGCAGTTTTCGCTGTTCGGTTTCGAGTTGCTCGATCCGCTCGGTCAGGTCTGCCCGGGGGAGCGCGATCGTTTCATTCAGATATTTGAGTTCTCCCGTGTCCGACGTTTCGATTGTCCGCAGAGCCTTGAGCGTGCTCAAACCGAGCAGATTTCCCAGCGGCTCGGCGTCGCGCGGAACATCGACGGCTTTGTACATGGCCGGGTTGATGTCCCCGCCGCACCCTTGCAGAAACAGTGCGATGGTCCCGTCACTCAGATTGTCCTCGATCACCCGCGACGAGAAGCCGGTCATGTCGGCGGTGTTGCCACCGCTCGGGACCCCCTGAATCGGATGGCAGGCGAAGTTGTAGACGACTGCCAGGGTCTCTCCGCTTTTCTTGTTCAGCCGGAGAATCCCGATCTGCGGATCGACGGGACCGACTTCGGCTACTTCCTCATCGGGCGGCATCGAGTAAGCGTGACGCACGTCGATTTCCGTTCCGTCCTTCAGTTTCAGCCGCCGGTTCTCCATGATCCGGTCTTCGTGCCCTGCCCCGACGCCGACTTCGACCGGCACCATTTTCCCCCAGGCTGCTTTGATCGCCTGAATCGTCCGCTCGGTGACGTCCGCACAGACGATTCCGTGACAGTGACTGGCATTGATGATGATATTTCTCGGTTCGATCCCGCAATCGGCTTCAATCTGCTTGCGGACGGCCGGGAGATAGGCACTCGTGATCGATCCGATTTCCTCGATTGCCACCGCATCGACGGTCACGATCGCGATCGTCGTCCGGTCGTTTTTGATGACGAGGGCCCTGGCATACAGCGGATCGTTCACAAGAGGGACGTTGCGATTCGTGATATCGATTTTTGCCGCACCAGCCCAAATTTGATCGGCGACCGCAGCTTGAGAGCCGGGACTCAACAGCACGAACAGAGTCGCCAGAAAACAGATCGGCCGGGCAATCGAATAGTCATTGAGAAGCATCGTCATTTTCCTCTTTAAGCTCTTTCGCGGATGAAGTCAGGATCGTGAGAAACTGAACACGTTGCGTAGATCGGTTCCGCGTTCATGTCCGCAGTATAGCAGGCCACACTTACAAATCCCTTCCGGATTTCGTGCAATCGGCCTTCGATCCTGTTACAGTGATTCAAATTGTAAAACCCATCAGAACCATCCATAATTCAGCGGGATTCCTGCCATGAAAGCGTTCTTCAGTCTGTTCGTCGTTTCCTTGTTTTGTGCCCTGAGCCATGTTTCGCAGGCCCAAGACAAATGGGTCACCTACCAAGGTCAGGAGGGTCCAGGAAAAGGAAAGCACGTCGTTCTGATCTCGGGAGACGAGGAATACCGGTCCGAAGAAGCATTGCCGATGCTCGGAAAACTGCTCGCTGTACGGCATGGATTTACTTGCACGGTTCTCTTTTCGCAAGACCTCGAGACCGGCGAGATCGATCCGAACAACCAGACCAACATTCCCGGCATGCATCTGCTGAAGGACGCCGATCTGGTCATTCTCGGACTGCGATTTCGCGAACTTCCTGACCAGGATATGCAGCATTTCGAGAACTACCTGAAATCCGGAAAACCTTTCATCGCCCTGCGAACATCCACGCACGCCTTCAATTACTCGCGTCAGAAAGACAGCCCGTTCGCGAGATACAGTTTCAACGCCGGCGGTGAATGGAAAGGTGGATTCGGACAGCATGTGCTCGGAGAAACCTGGGTCAGCCACCACGGTGGACACGGACGGGAAAGCACGCGCGGAATCGTTCGCCATGAATATGCGGGACATCCTATTCTCAAAGGGGTCCAGGACGTGTGGGGACCGACCGACGTCTACGGAGTCGTCCATCTCCCCGACGACGCCAAAGTTCTGATGGACGGCCAAGTGCTGACCGGAATGAAACCGAACGATCCCCCGAAACCCGACACGACAACCATGCCGCTGGTCTGGGTCCGCGAGTTTCCGTCTCCCGGAGGCCACAACAAAATTCTCTGCACGACGATGGGCGCCTCGGTCGATTTTGAAAGCGCCGGCCTCCGGCGGCTGATCGTCAACGGAGCTTACTGGGCGACTGGATTGGAAAACAAAATCACGGGTGACGCCAATGTTGAGCCTGTCGGAGAATACAAGCCAACCTTCTTCGGATTTAACAAGTTTACCAAGGGTGTGAAGGTTTCCGATCACAAGCTGTGAGCGAGTACCCAATTCCCGTGCCCCCTTCGATTTGCTCGAACCCCGAATGATGGGATGAAAACCTGTGATTTTTTCACTCCGAGAAGATGCTTTTTGGTTCAGCGTCGCCTTTCAATGGAGTCTTGTCCAGCCAGAGTTCCGCCAGTTGATCCAAGTCTCTTCCATACCACTGGAGATGGTATTATTTGCCAGCCAGCAGTAAGTGGTGTTGATCCAAGTGCACATTTCTCGCG
>DATKCB010000453.1:0-3142 GCA_035513495.1 Planctomycetaceae bacterium
CGAAGAAACAACGAAATTACCCAGATCCAAGAAGAAATCTCGATGAGGTGCTTGCGTGCAGAAAAAGCCCTACACGCTCATAATTGCAGTTATCGCAATCGCGCTGCTGGCTGGTTATGTCGGGAGCTATCTGATGTTGACTGAGAAGGGGGCGTTTCCAGCTCACACTAGTTTTGGCTCATATGGCGCGGTTCGACATTGCAAATATGAGTGGATGGTGACTGCTTATCTGCCTTTGAGCACGATTGAGGGAACGATTACAGGTGAGACTGTTTACCTCGTGGCGTTTCGGCACTTCCCAAACTAGAACACAAACAGGTTTGCTAAGTATATCATTCCGTTTTCTTTTCGTAGACGATCCCCGTATCGACGCGGTAAAAACCTGCGTTTTCCAGGAGTTTGATCGCCGCTTCGTCGTTATCGCCGGTATGCGCTTCGGCACCGACGATCAGTTCGTTTTTGAGCCGTCGGCAGACTTCCGTGATCAGCGTGCTGCCGACGCCCTGTCCCCGAAACGAATCGACCACGTACACGTCGGTCATCCCGACGATCCGGCGGCCCCATTTTCCGAGATAGACATCGAGGTTCACGATCGTGACTCCCGCCACGGGGTCTTCTCCACTTTTGGGCTGGAGCAGAAAGCGGATGTAATCGAGGTTGGCGAACCGGCATTGATTCCACCACGACTTGTTCGGGAGCACGTCGGTCACTCCCAACTGCATCCGCCGTCTGAGCGACATGATCTGCATGTTCATCGGCGATTTGGCCCGCTCGGAGTCGCGGAAATAAATCGCTCGGCGATCGATTTCCTTGTACCCCAGCGATTCGACAAACGGACGGGCATGCGGATCGGACTCGAGAAAACCGGCCGGTTTCACCCCGCCGTACAATCCGACGTAAAACGGATCGTGCGGAGGACAGGCTCCCCCGCGTATCGTCGTGGCTCCCCGCTCGGCGAGATACTGCTCGGCACGCTGTATCAGTTCCCTCCCGATCCCGCGCCGCCGAAATTCGGGATGAACCATCACGACGCACACGACGCCGATCGAGCGGTCCAGTCCCGATTGGTCCGGCAGAGACCCGAACCCGGCATGCACGAATCCGACGAGCGTTCCGGTCTCGTCATCCCAGGCGGTGATCAAACCCTGTCGATCGAAATAGGTTTTGGAGAGCGTTGTCCCTTCGAGCGCGTCGCATCGGAATCCTTCGGCAGCTCCTCGACCGAGCTGACACACGTGCCAGAGTTTGACCAGGTGAGGAGGGTCGGAATTGCGAAACGTCCGAAACGAAACCACGTCGCCTGACCAATCGAAGGACTTGCTTAAGGTAAGAGGCACGCAGAAATCGTATTATCCCTTGCGTGCCACGGTCGTTTTGACGGTCTGAGCCACCTTGTCGGCAGTCAGTCCGTATTTTTCGAGCAGGCCCATCGGGTCTCCGCTCTCCGCGTATACATCGCCCACATCGACAAACCCGACGGGCACGGGGTGTGTTTCCGTCACCGCTTGCGCAACGACGCTTCCCAGTCCGCCGTGATGCATGTGTTCCTCGGCCACGACGATCGCACCCGTTTCTCTGGCCGCTTTCTCGACCGCAGCGCGGTCGAGCGGTTTGACGGTATGCATGTCAATCACGCGGACGCTCAATCCGTCGGCTTCGAGTTTTTTAGCGGCATCGGCGGCGATCGCGACCATCAACCCGTTGGCGATGATCGTCGCGTCGGAACCTTCGCGAATCTGAATCGACTTGCCGATCTGGAAATCGACGCTGTCGTTGTGAATCGCGGGAACTTTGGGTCGTCCCAACCGCAGGTAGGTCGGTCCCTTGTGTTCGAGCATCGCGCGAGTCGCCTTTTTGGCAGTCGTCGCATCGGCGGGAACAATGACGGCGACGCCGGGCAGCGAACATCCGAGGGCCACGTCTTCAATTCCCATCTGCGAAGGACCGTCCTCGCCGATCGAGATCCCGGCGTGCGAACCGACCAATTTGACGTTCAGATTGGGGAACGCGGCCGACATGCGGATCTGATCGAATGCGTTGCACATCAGAAAGCACGCGAAGCTCGCCACGACGGGAGTTTTTCCCGCACCCGCCAGGCCGCCAGCCACGCTGACCATATTACTTTCCGCGATCCCGACGTTGAACGCCCGGTCGGGATACTTGAGCGCGAATGGTTCAGTGCGGGTGGAGTTGCCGACATCGCCATCGACGGTCACCACGTTCGGAAACTCGTCGCCCAGTTCCGCCAGCGCATCACCAAACGCGTCTCGAGTTGCCTGACCCATCTGATATCCGCTCAGTTCACCAATCGCCATGTCTGTGTTCTTTCTCTGTGCTTCAAACAATTCAGAGTTTTGATTCTTCTGCGAAAAAGTCACGCGTAGGACAATTGTAAGAGTTAAAGGTGAAAGCCTTTTATGATCTTTGAACCTTGCACCTTGAACATTCTCCGCTTTACTCCAATAGCGCGAGCGCCTTTTCTGCCAGCTTGGATGACAACGGTTTCCCGTGATAGTTGGTGTCCCCCTCGGCTTCCAGGACGGGGAGCATGCCGAATCCTTTTTGTGTCAGGGAGACGATCACCGAGGGACGGCCCTTCTCCGCCACCGCTTTGTCGAGAGCGGGGAGGACTTCTTCGAGTTTGTTTCCGTTGATCGTTTGTGTGTGCCAGCCGAACGGTTCGATCTTCTCGGCGAACGGTTTGAGATCGAGCACGTCCTTGGTCGCGCCTGTCTGCTGGTATCCGTTCTGATCGATGATCGCGACCAGGTTGTCCAGCTTGTATTTCGCGGCGGTGGCGATTGCTTCCCAGACCTGACCCTCTCCCATCTCGCCGTCGCCGATCATCACGAACACGCGGCTGTTGCGGCCGTCGATGCGTACCCCGAGGGCCTGACCGATGCCGAGGGAAAGACCTTGACCCAGCGAACCGGTCGAGGCTTCGATTCCCGGCATCCGCCGCATGTTGGGATGTCCCTCGAAGACGCTCCCCAGCTTGCGGAGCGACATGGTCTCTTCGACCGTAAAATAGCCCCGTTCGGCCATCGCCGCGTAGAGGACCGGGACCGCATGTCCCTTACTCAGAATGAACCGGTCGCGGTCGGGATCGGTCGGATTTTTCGGATCGAGACGCAGATGTCCC
>DATKCB010000454.1:0-2859 GCA_035513495.1 Planctomycetaceae bacterium
TGATGTGCGCGGACCGACCGAGAGAATCTGAACCTGACTCTCGGGTCGGTCAGTTTTCACCCACCGGGCGAGGGCCGCAATCTGCGAGGCTTGAACGCCCAGGTTGCGTTCGCCCGTCGCCGCGACCAGCAGTCCGTACAGAAAATCCCGCTGCGGAATTTTCGATTCTCCATAATAAAACGGATCGAACGCGATCACCCGATGCGAAAGTTTGAGTTGCGCTTCGACCTGTGCCGTCAGTTTCTCGCGGCCCTGTTCGGAACAGATCAGCACGCAGGTGGCGTCCGGATTTTCCGGCACGAATTCCGTCGCCGGGACGGTCCACAAGCCCCCGATTCGAAACAGGCGATGCCGGATCGTGGTAGTTCCTTGCACTTCCTCCTTTTCGATCACCGCGTTGATGTCCCAGTCGCTGTGTCCGGCCACCAGTTTTTCCGCAGTCGCCGGCGGGTTCGACGCTGTGGCGTCTGTCGGCAAATTCATCACCCGCACGGCCAGTTGATGAAAATCGAGGTTCCCCTCCGGCAGAGGCACGTTCAATTCCTCGGCGGTCTTGAGTTCGTCCTCGCACGGAATTTCGACGGCGGAGAATTCCGGGTCGCGATTCTCGACTGCCACCGTGCGGCAGATCGCGATGTCCTTCAGTCGAATCGCCTGCTTGCCGGTCGGGATGGATTTGTCTTCGAGACTTTCGAGCGTCTCGCCTCGAAAATGCTGACTCAGCACGACGACCAGATCGGGAGGAGTCGAGTCATCCGCCCCGGCCGTCTTGCGGAGTTTCGCAAAATAGTTGTCGGGCGAGTTGTCGTACTTCGCAGCAAATTCTCCCAGAGCTTCGATCACTTGTTTCTCGGTCAACCCATACGCTCGAAGTTTGTTGGGATCGATCGACACGAAGACCGGTTGCAGCCCTCCGTAAAAATAATCGCCGAACATCTTGTAAAGCTGCTGGCGGTTGTCTTTCTCGAAGTTGTGCGTGCCGGGATCGTGATTCACGTGCGTCCGAAACCAGGCCGTTTGTCCATACAATTCGAAGATCGGCGTTGCGGCCGCGATCAGGGGAGGCTGGGCGTGAGAGGCTTTGAAACAGCACTGATCCTCGGCGTTGTTCGTGAGCAGCGTCGGATGCGGTGCGAGCATCGCCGTCAGCAGACTGTAGTCGGCGACGGTCGCGAGATCGCTCGGTGTCTGTTCGGAATCCCCCAAGTCGGACTGATACTCGGCCCGCGTGATGAAACTCGAATACCCGGCGACCGGATTCGAAAGCGTGACCCGCGGATCGAGCGCGCTGATGAAGATCGTCTGCCATCCCCCGCCCGACAGTCCCGTCACGGCGACCCGTTTCGAGTCGGCGTTCGGATGCGCGAGCAGAATGTCGAGCCCCCGCTTCTGCGAGAGGTAATGGACCGCCAGTCCGCTCGTTCCGCACAGATCGAGCTGGTTCATCTTGTAGTGATTGAATCCGTCGGAACGAAGCTGCCCCATCCCGACCCATTCGAGATTCAGCGCGATCATGCCCCGCTTGGCCTGATTGATGCACCGCGTCTGTTTGTAATCCGCTGCCTTGCCTTTGCCATCGTGTCCGTTGACGTTGAGCACGACGGGCACTTTGCCAGTCAGTTCTTTCGGTTCATAGAGCAGACCAGGAATCCAGAGTCCCGGAACCGCTTCGTACCGCAGCTTGCGAATGCGGTAGTCGGGCATCTCGATCGTGTCGAAGTATTCGGTCCTGGTGGGAGCTTCGTTCCACTTCGCCGCCTCGCCCCGCAACACGACTTTTTCGAGCAGGTCCTTCCGCGTCTGTTTGACGAACGCCTCCCACTGCGGGACCGATTGAAACTCGGGAACCGGCGTGATTCGCGGCTGGGTGAACTGCTGAACTTCCTCGAGCGGCAACTCAGGATCGATCAGCCGAGCCGACAACGCCTTCTGAATCGCCTCGGTCTGGGCAAAAAGTTGAGCTGCGGGAGAGATCAACAGGACAGCAAACAAAACTCGCAACATGGGGTCACCTCGTGAAACGATTCGGGAATTCCTCGATCTTATCCACAACGCGGTCGCGCAAGAAAGAGTTTCTCTGTAAAATCGATTTGATTGAGATCACAGAAATCTGTTTGAAAGTCGGGAATCGGCGCGCGGCCAGAAAATCTTGACAGAACGTTCCCAACGTTTGACGATATGTTTGTCCCTAACACCCAACACTCTTGTCATGACAGATGAATTCTCTGACGAGCGCCTGAATGAAATCACGGCATGGCTTCAGCGACGCGTGACGCCAGAGGAAGCCAGTGTACGCCTGATGGAGGATGATCGGAATGTGATTGTACCCACAATGCTTCAACGAATCATGGAGGGTGTGTTACTCTTCTGTTCCGGGATCTTCATTGTCCTTCTGATTCGACGGATCGTCTCCGGACCATCGATTTCATCAGCCCAGAGCCTCCGCCAGTGGCTTGCAGAACGAGATCTTTCCACCAACGAACTCTGGGAATATGACACCGCAGGCGATTCCTGGGAGAATTTGCACGGTGAATGCGGTTATGCTCTTGTGAGAGACGGCAGGGTGATCGATTTCTGGATGTATGCCATCAATTGACAGGTGCAGGCCGGATGTATTTCAGCCTGCTCCGTTCTCGGTTAAAGGAAACAGCGTGATGGGTTTTCTCTGAGGCAGCGACGACGGTGAAACGGTGTTTTGAGCCATTCGGGTCAAACTCAAGCGACCTGCAGAATGTGTCCGCCATTTGACTACGCGATAAAATTCAACGAACCTGGGACAGGCGTTTCCGAGTTTGACTTGGGACGGACAAAATCACAACTGGATCGAGGTTGAATTGAGGGGTATCATAGTTGAATTCT
>DATKCB010000455.1:0-27115 GCA_035513495.1 Planctomycetaceae bacterium
CACGCACAGCGTCGACGGCCCGATCTCGATCGTCGAACTGGTCGAACGCATCACCAACCACGTGCACCATCATTTGAAATTCATTCGGGAGAAGAAGGAGAAGCTGAGCGCAGTGAGCTGACGGACCTGCGATCCTCGTTCGTAGAGATCACGAATGATCGAAATCAAATATACCGGTGACGAACTCTGGGCGAGAATCGAGCGTGCCGTAGAATCTGTCAAAGACCGGCTACGAAGAGTGGTGGAAGCGTTGCATCAGGTAGGTATCTCATATGCTGTGATCGGTGATTACGCCGTACAGCATTGGGTGGCGCAAGTCGATGAGTCTGTCGTTCGCAACACGCGCGATGTCGATTTGATCCTCAACCGTGATGAGTTACCCGCTGCGATTGCCGTCTTGGATAAGGCAGGGTTCATCTATCGTCATTCCTGCGGCGTAAGCATGTTTCTGGACGGTCCCGATGCGAAAGCCCGTGATGCAGTTCACGTCGTCTTCGCTGGAGAGAAAGTGCGGGAGGACTATCCCGAAGCTGTTCCGAGTATCGACGATTATGCGTTGATGGAAAACGTGAGAACGCTCCCGTTTGAGGCACTCGTCCGGATGAAGCTGACGTCGTTTCGGGATAAGGATCGCGTTCATTTGCGAGACTTGATTTCCATCAGCATGATCGACGAATCCTGGCTCGACGGACTGTCGCCCGTCTTACGAGAGAGATTGCAGGACTTGATCGATCATCCGGATGGATGATTCCCCGATTCGATCGAACTGCGAGTTGACAATTCAAGGCTTCAACTCCACGACAACCATCGTGTGAATTTCAAGTTTCGGTACGACTACGCTGACTCCATCGGCTGACTGCGTTAGGGGGAGTTCTTTCCCGTCGGGTTGCTGCGTGATTCGACTCACGGAGTAGCGGGAGTCGATCTCAATCTTGATGTCGTGAATCGGCACGGTCTCCTCGCGCAGTGGAACGTCGTCGTTCGGCAGCGCGTGATGGGCTGTGGTGTTCAGGTCGTTGAACAAATGCACGATCAGCCTTGGTCCGGTGTCGGGAGTTTGACGCATGATCGTGCTGTGAACGCACATCGGTGCAGTGACACGAACGGGAGGCGATTCGTTCGCCGCCCATTGAATCGCATGCTTGATCACCAGTCGTTGATAGGGGTATGCATACAGGTAATACCCCGCGTCGAGTCCGGCAGCGAAATACGCAACACGCCCTTTGCCGTATTGGTGCGTCACAACTCCCGGATGTACCGTCGCGCCGGAGGCCGATTTGATCCGAATCGTGGCGGGGATCTGATGTTCGGTCGAGTGCGGCTGAACTTGAAGGGCCGGTCCCTTGAACGTCACGGATTCGTCGTTCACGTAAGTCCGCATTTTCCCCTGATTCAGAAACGATTCGGGATCCTGTTTGAAATCGAAGACGTTCTTACGTTTTTCCCAGTAATCGGGTCCGATCGATTGCGCGAAGTTGACGTCGATCGCTTCTGTGGCGGGAGGATCGCTCGTCAGGAGTCCGCGATAATCGACTCCGAACACATCGGCCAATGCGAAATTGTTACGGGGCGTTCCGAATTCATCGAACAACGACGCATCCAGACTCGCGACGAGTCCGCCTCCGTTCGCGACGAACTCCTTGACGGCGGCAACCTGGCGATCGTCCAGGCACGCGGTATTGGCGAGTATCAGCACTTTGTAGCGGGCCAAATCCTCGGCGGTCAGATTCCAGTCGTTAATCACAGTCAGCGGGAGATGTTCCTCGACAGCGGTCCGGAAGGTTCCGAACACGTTCGCCAGATACCGTTCTTCGACCAGTCCGACGGAGCGGCCGTAAAAGTTTCGTGTGTTGTCGCTCATCACCAGCGCGGCCCACGGTTCGGGTTGTTTTCGGATCAGCCACGGCTTACCCCGCTGCAACTCATCCATGCAGTCATACATCTCCTGCTGCAAGTGCTTGGGCTGAAGGACGGCGATGCTGGGACTCGCTCCATAGGTCGCGGCCAGCAACATCCGGCGAAGAATCTCCGACGGAGGAAATCTGTCCTTACCGTACGGATTTCCGTGGCTCAAAATGTACGGCTCGTTGAACGCCACGCGGTGATTGGTGCAGGCCCAGATGTAGGCGTTGGCGAACGCGGGGACGATCGTCGTTCCGCGATTGGTTTCGTCGAGCCAGAATTCCTGATCCGGCGCGTCGAACAGCAGATTCATCCGGGCCGGCATGTTTCGTGGAATGCTCAGAAAATGCCCGAACCGCCCCGCGTTAGTCGTCCAGGTGACGAGGGCCACTTCCGGTTTGATCCCTTTGAGCCGGGTCTGCATACGCCGCACCAGGTCTTCCATTCGTCGATCGGCCCAGTGCTGATACTTGCGAAATTCTAGATTGTTCATATCCACGTTCGGGATTTCAGAGTCGGTGTCGGCACGAAAGTTCTTCCGGCATTCCTCGCAATAACAGACACCGCCGTAATGCAGCCCGTCAAAACTGAAGGCATCGACGTCGGGAAACTCAGTAAGAATCTCCGCCAGCACATCGATGAAAAAATCCCCATACGGACCGAGCAAACAGAGCATGCCTCCGTGCGGATACTGTTCCAGGCCGATCGACGGGATCTCGGTCGTGTTGGTCGCAATCCGCCGCCATTCGGGATGCAGTTCGTACACTTCCCCTTGCAAACATGGCGGATAGACGCCAAGTATCCGCACGCCGAGCCGTTTGTACTCGGCGATATCCCGCTCGAGTCTCTCTGGCGGTACGTGTGGACTGCGGCGTTTGAGCAGCTTGCTGTCGTAGTAGGCGTAAAACGGATCGACGAAACCCATTTCGCTGAGAGTCACACCGTGCGCGGCGGCTTCTGCCCGCTGCTCGGAGTTCATCACGGACAAGGTGTATCCAGAACCCAACGTCTCCTGCACCCACTCGGGAACGGCGATTTGCCGGAACGGTTGCTTGTCGAATGGTTGAGAGAGGATCTCACGATCCCAGATCTGACCAGGTTCTTTGCCGTTGAGCCTAACCCGGATTATTCATCGCGTTCCGGTTTTTTGAACAGTTGGTGGGGCAGCGGGTCTCGGCGCGGAGCTTCCCCCTCCCCAGGGTGTGATGATCGGCGGACGGGCTCCAGACAGCGGACGACCACAACAGGCGGTTTGCAGCACGTCGAACCGGTAGATCCGATCATACAAGGTGTAAAATCGGAATTTCGGTTCCTGCTTCGCCTTGTGGCTCAGTTTCGCACGCAGTCGAGAGAGTTTCAAAGGCAGTCCGACACGACCGCACGGATCGGAATCCAGCGGATTGTTGTCGGGTGTCTCGTCTTCCGTAGTGGACATGGTCAAGCGGCTCTCTGCTACTGAATGGGGAAACATGACTTATGTAAGGCCCCTTCGCTCCACGGGAATTACCCCGCTTCCTCGCTACTATGAGCCTCGCCGACTTCCAACGGGACCAGCGGACGGTTATGGATTCCCGCCCGCCGTTGGTCTGGGGCCATCCCGCCGGACCTCCCAGGTTCCTCGGTTAATCTGTCGGTACCCGCTGTCCCCAACCACCCCGGAGAGCCCAATCGCTGCAATTGCTCGTTGCTTCACGACTGGTATTGGTTTCACCATCTCTGGAAGGCTGACCGCTCTCGGTATGCGTAACGAGGCCAAATCGGGTTCACTTACGTTACGGCTGGCACCTTCGTCTTGCGGGGCTTCGACTGCCGGATTACTCCAACAGCCGCCCGCGCGACTTCACGGCGAACGAGTACTTACCATGTTCAGTACCTTTCAACTGAATAGATCAACCAGACTTCGCCTGGCACACCAAAGATCCCAAAGATGGAAAGATGTGATCTTCCATATTTCCCACCTTTGAAAAACTCCGGGAGTTTTCGAAATCAACGAAGGCGAATTGCGAAACAAAACGCGACCGGTTTTCAGACGTTACGTCCCCCGTTGCGCAACAAACCCGGATAGAGAGACGGGGCTCTCGACGAAAGCGGAGAGCGGAAAGCGGGAAAGAAAATGGATAATGGATAATTGACAATGGATAATGATTGGAAAACTGCATTGTCCATTATCCACTGTCCATTCCTTCCACTCTTTCACCTTCCACTCTTCCACCCCGTATCAATTTGACAACATCGAACCTCAGGCGAAATGTGAAACAAGCTCTCTCACGCAAAGTGTCATCAATTTGATGGCGCGCGGTCTTCACAATCGGCCATTTTCGATAGTTATCCCCGAGGTTTTCTGAAGTTGACAACTTGACAAGTTGACAACATGAAATCGGTCAACTTCGGCCGATCGTGAAACAAAACAAGCCCCGATCTTTGGCAATCTGTCATCAATTTGACAACACCCTCCCCGACGCAGGAGCGGGAAGGTTCGTCAGAAGCGCGCAACATTCCGCGACAGGTGCGCGCGGAAAGTGGAAAAATTTCGAAAGAGCCGCTGTGCCCGAACCGGCCAGTTACTCCTTCGAATCTTCCGCCTCGTCGGTTGTCGGTTCTGCTTCGGCGACCGGTTCTTCGGGAGCTTCGGCAGCGGGCTCGACGGGTTCGTCTTCAGGCTCGTCGTCGGTGACGATCGGGGCCGTGCGACGGGTTCGGATGCGGTCGTTCTCGCCGACGAACTCGATCAGAGCTTTCTGTCCCGCATCTCCGAGCCGGACTTCCGCCAGTCGCACGACTCGCGTATAGCCGCCGGGGCGGTCGGCGAATCGTTCGCTCAATTCGTCGAACAGAATATCGACCGCTTCGTTATCCCGGAGCTGGGCGAAGGCCCGGCGACGCAAGGCGACGGCCGGTGCGATCGCATTGGCCCAGTTCTGCCACTCTTCCGACTCCCGCCATTGCTTCCACTCGGCCGAATTTTTCTCGGCGGCGGTCACGTATTGGGAGGCGTTCTCCTGGTGGGCCAGGGCGCGGCGCGCCATCGTGATCAGCTTTTCGATGATCGGGCGCAGTTCCTTCGCCTTCGCCACGGTCGTGATGATCCGCCCCGGAGTTTTCGGCGTATTGGGAGCATCTTCGTCGGGCCGCACCGATCTGATCAGGCTGACGGCCATATTTTTGAGCATGGCTCGCCGGTGAGGGCTGTTGCGTCCCAGTTTTCGTCCACGGATGCGATGTCGCATGACTCAATCGTTTCTACTTCTGGTGGTAATTCGAGTATCGGTTGCCGGTCATTCATTACTGTCCGCTGGAAACTTTCATCCCCAGCCGCAGACCAATCGCCCCGAGCCGTTCCTGAACTTCGGTCAGAGTGGTTTCCCCGAAGTTGCGGACCTGCAGGAGGTGATCTTCGGTGCGTCCCACGAGGTCTCTGACGGTATTGATTCCTTCGGACTCCAGGCAGTTCGTGGCCCGTACGGAAAGATTCAGTTCGGCCAGCGACTGGTTCAGTTTTTCTTCGAGTTCGACGTCGAGCGGAGAGTATCCTGTTTCGTCGGCGAGCCGTTTGAGACTCGCTTCGGGGGACATTTCCGGACCCGGTTCGCGATAGGTGATGAACGGATTCAGGTGCTTGCGGAGGATTTTGGCAGCCTCCACGAGCGCCATGTCGGGCCGGACGGTTCCGTTCGTCCAGATATCCATCGTCAGTTTGTCGTAGTTGGTTTTCTGGCCGACGCGGGTTTCATCGACTTTGTACCGGACCCGGGTGACGGGAGAGTAAGCCGCATCCAGAGGAATGATCCCGACTTCGGTTTCGCCTTCGGAATGTTCGGCAGCCAGGATGAAGCCGCGACCGTTTTCGACGGTCAGTTCGACATTGAAGGGAACGTCGTCGGTCAGCGTCGCGATCACCAGATCCTTGTTAATGACTTCGATTTGATCGTCGGTGATGATGTCGGCACCGGTCACGACGCTGCGCTGATTCTTTTCGATGCGAATCGTTTTTCCTGCGGAGGAATAGTTTTTGACGACGATCGATTTAAGATTCAGACAGATATCGGTGACGTCTTCGACGACTCCGGGAATCGTCGTGAACTCGTGCTGCACGCCTTGAATTTTGGCCCGCGTGACCGCGCTCCCTTCGAGGCTCGAGAGCAGGATTCTTCTCAGGCTGTTTCCGACGGTCGCTCCGAAACCGCGTTCGAACGGTTCGGCCACAAAGCGGCCGAACATCTCGGTGTTGTCTGCATCGGGGGAAATACGGCTGGGAAGTTCCAGCCCGCGCCAGCGAATTCTCATCTTGTCATCTCCAGAAAATGATAGGGTCACTCGCTACCAGGGCTTTCGGACCCCTCTCATCAACCGAAACGCACGGCCCAGTGCCGACGTCGGTAAATCTCCGCAAACGAGTGCGGTTGTCTCTCGGTTTTACAGTGTGTTCAGACGCGTCGCCGTTTCCGGGGTCGGCATCCGTTGTGCGGCAAGGGGGTGACGTCTTCGATCGAGCGAACGGTGATCCCCGACGACTGCAAGCCGGTGATGGCGCTTTCACGTCCGGAACCGGGCCCGTTCACGCGGACTTCGATTTCTTTCATTCCCATTTTGGCCGATTTCTCGGCGACCGTTTCGGCGGCCCGCTGAGCGGCGAAGGGGGTACTCTTGCGGCTTCCCTTGAAGCCCGACGTCCCGGCAGTCGCCCAGCAGAGGACTTCGCCGTTCACGTCGGACATCGTCACAATCGTATTGTTGAACGTCGCTTTGATGTGAGCGATGCCGCGAATGACATTCCGGCGAACTCGTTTTTTCTTAGCTTTAGCCACTCTGAACACCTCGATAACGCTGTCTGTGAAAAATCAATCGATCTGATGATTTGTAAATGCCGCGATCGAACGGAAAGCACGCGTCGAAATCAGTGACGCGCGTCTTTGACGCCCTTCTTGCCGGCAACAGTTTTCTTGACGCCTTTTCGTGTCCGGGCATTCGTCTTGGTCCGCTGTCCCCGGACCGGCAGATTTCGACGATGACGAACTCCGCGATAGGCGTGAATGTCTTTCAGACGGTTGATGTCCTGCTGAACGCTCCGGCGAAGTTGGCCTTCGATCGTATATTCTTTGTCGAGGACCGTGTTGAGCTGGCTGGTTTCGTCGTCGGTGAGTGCGTGTGCGCGCTTACGAGGATCGATCCCCAGCTTACTGCAGACTTCGATCGCCATATGTTCGCCAATCCCGTACAGATAAGTCAGCGAGATATAAACCTGCTTATCGTTCGGAATATCAACACCCAGAATACGCGGCATGACTCTCAAACCTTATGTAATTTGTCCGGATCAATGTGAACGCCGTCACCGCAGCGGTTGCCTCAGCCCTGGCGCTGTTTATGGCGCGGGTTCGTGCAAATGACGTACACCTTTCCGCCTCGCTTGACGATCTTACAGTTTTCGCAAATGCGCTTGACGCTCGCACGAACTTTCATTGTTTTCTTCCTGTGAGAGTACAAATCGTATAAAATTGTACATCTCGTTTGACAGTTCCCTTCCGAAGAGGGAAACCGAGAGTATAACCAGCCCCGGCGTTGACTCTCAAGCGAACGGAGGCTGATTTCATCCGTGAATTCGAGCCGACATTCGATCGGCCAGAATTCCGTGCTGCATGGACCGGCTTAGTCGTCCGACTCCAGCAATCCTGAATAATTCCGCATCACCAGATGGCTGTCGATCTTTTGAACCAGATCGAGACAGACCGAAACGACGATCAACAGCCCCGTTCCGCCGTAAAAACTGGCGATCAAGGGAGGGATCCCCATCAGTTCCGCGACGATTGTCGGAATAATGGCGATAAACGCGAGGAACGCCGCTCCCACATAGGTAATCCGGGTCATCACCGATTCGAGGTAGGAGGCCGTTCTGGCTCCCGGCCGATATCCGGGAATGAAACTTCCGTAATCCTTCAGGTTTTCGGCAATATCTTTGGGATTGAACGTGATCGTCGTCCAGAAGTAACAGAAAAAGTAAATCAGGAAGATATACGTCACGTTGTAGACATAACCGTGTGAAGTAAACGCCTGGTCGAGCAGATCTAAAAACCCGACTTTTCCTTCGAAAAATTTGTTGAGCTGACCGAACAGGAAATACGGGAACATCAGCAGGCTGGAGGCAAAAATGATCGGCATCACGCCGGCCTGATTGACTCGCAACGGCAACGACTGGCGTTGTCCCCCCGAGACGCGTCGTCCGCGGAGGTGCTTGGCCGATTGAATCGGAATCCGGCGCTGCCCCTGGGTGATCGCGATGACCCAGACGATAATCCCGATGAATAAGCCGCACAGCAGCAGCAGCTTTTCGATCCCCCGTTCTGTTCCGATCGCCACTCCGTTTTCAAACGCGGGAGCGAGGAGTTCGATCCCCGCATGCGGCATCTGAGCCAGGATGCCCGCCATAATCAACAGACTGATCCCGTTTCCGATCCCGTAGGCGTCGATCTGCTCGCCGATCCACATCAGAAGAATCGTCCCAGCCGTCATGGTGACAGTGCCGACGAGATGCATGTAGAACGTGTCGTATTGATCGATCAGCACCCCACCTTCACCCATGAATCCCATTCCACTCGATGATAAACCTCTGATCCAGAAAAACGATTGACCGAGACAAATGAGAACGGTGGCGTACCGGGTATATTCGTTGATTTTTCGGCGACCGGCTTCTCCCTCCTTCTGCAGTTTTTCCAGCGGAGGATAAACCGTTCCGAGAAGCTGAAAGATAATCGACGCCGAGATATAGGGCATGATTCCCAGGCCGAAAATCGTGCTCATGCTGATGCTGGAAGCCGAAAACAGCGACACCACCTGCAGTAACTTGCCGAAGCCGGAATCATCCTCGCGCAGATCTTCGACGGCCGATTGGAGTTTTTCTTGATCGATAAACGGCAGCGGAATCGCGAAGCCCATCCGATACACGGCCAGGAGCGCGATCGTCAGCAGAATTTTGTTCCGCAATTCTGGAATCTTGAAGACCGTCAGAAATTTCCCAAACATCGCGCCAGTCCTTTTCGAGACCCGACCAGAAATAATGGACGGGACCACTCCTCTCAGTCGTGTTGTGTTGTACTTTTTACGATGTGCCGGAAACCGAGTCCAGACCAGAACTTAAAAAACTGTAAGCGACTCTAGAGGATTCGCTCGACGCTCCCTCCGGCAGCGACGATTTTCGATTCCGCCGACTTCGAAAGCCGGTGCACCCTGACGGTCAGCTTCTTGCTCAATTCGCCGTTGCCGAGGATTTTTACTGCGTCAAATTTCCCTTTCAGCAGACCTCTCTCTTGCAGGGTTTCGGGGGAGACTTCTGCCTGGTTTTCAAAGGCCGCCTCGAGTTGTGCGACGTTGAAGATCACGACGGTTTCGGCAAACTGGTTGTTGTTGAATCCCCGCTTGGCGACACGCATGAACAGAGGGGTCTGTCCCCCTTCGAATCCTCGCCGGCGACGATTTCCAGCACGCGATCCGTCCCCTTTATGACCGCGCGTGGATGTCTTGCCGTGTCCCGAACCCGGTCCGCGACCGACTCGCTTGCGAGCCTTGTTGGTTTTAATTCCCCGATTGACGTCGTCGAGAATCATGGCTGGTTCCTTGCCTCGGAAGGCGATCGGCCTGGCGGCCGCTTGAATGAATGAAGAGGTTGCCGAAGCACCTCAATTAATCTCACAAAGTTATTTACCAAATTTTGTTCAAGACAGTTTTCAGAGCTTCACGCCCCGCAGCCGCTCGACGTCTTCTCGGGTGCGAAGCTGATCGAGTGCATTGAACGTTGCTTTGACGAGAGTCGCGGGATTGTTCGATCCGAAACTTTTGGTCAAAATGTCGGTGATTCCCGCCGATTCGACGACGTCGCGGACGCACTCGCCCGCGATGATCCCCGTTCCCGGACGAGCCGGAAGCAGCAGAACCTTCGACGCTCCGAAACGGCCCGTCACTTCGTGCGGTACCGTGGTTGTAATGGTGTCGTACTTTTTCATCTGCCGGTTCGCCTGCTTGACCGCCTTGTCGACTGCCAGAGGAACTTCCGCGCCTTTCCCGTAACCCCAGCCGACACCACCGTGCCCGTCGCCGACAACGACGAGGGCGGTGAAGCTGAAACGACGTCCGCCTTTAACAACGCAGGCACAGCGTCGTATCTGCACGACTTTTTCGGGGCTGTCAGTTCGACTTTCTGTAGACACGAATCATTTCTCCGGTTGTTTCAGTTTCGAGCGAACTTTGCGGTGTGCAAGAGTCGTTTCGTGCTGGTGTAGTGTACTAAAAATGGAGCCCACCTTCACGCGCGGCCTCGGCCAACACGCGAATTCTTCCGTGATACTGGCAGCTTCCACGATCGAAGATGACCTCTTTAATACCTTTGTCGAGGGCACGTTCGGCGATTGCTTTACCGATTTTCTCGGCACAATCGCGATTCCCTCCGTACGATCCCGCTCCGCCGAGCGATTTCTCGACGGTGCTGGCCGAAACGAGGGTGATACCCTGCGTATCGTCGATGATCTGAACGTAGATATGTTTATTGCTGCGAAACACAGACAATCTGGGACGGCCGTTCGCCGACCGACGGACCTGATTTCGGACGCGGAAATTCCGACGTTCCCGACGTTTCGCGAGTTTTTTACTTGCTCTCATTTCAGACTCAAACTTGTGAGGATGATCGGATGGGACCGGCGATCATACGCCGGGATTCAGCCGAGTCGATTAATCTACTTGGCTCCGAAGGCTTTACCAGCTTTGCGGCGAACGTACTCGCCCTGGTACTTGATGCCCTTGAGTTTGTAAGGTTCGGGAGGGCGCACATGACGGATCTCGGCGGCGAACTGTCCGACCTTTTGCTTGTCCGCCCCTTTCACCACCACTTCGGTGGGAGTGGGGATTTCGCAGACGACTCCTTGCGGAACCTTCAATACGATGGTGTTCGCGAAGCCGACTTGAAGTTTTAAATCCTGTCCGGCCAACTGGGCGTTGTAACCGACGCCGGTGATCTCGAGCCGCTTCACGAAGGGTTCTTTGACTCCGGTGACCATGTTATTGATCAGACTCCGAGTCAGCCCGTGAAGCGCTTTGTTCGAGCGCTCTTCGTTCGGGCGGGTGATGCGAATGACTTTCGCGTCGCTGTCGAATTCCACCTTCATGTTGGGATGGTACGACAGCGACAGTTCACCGATCGGCCCTTTGGTCGTGATAGTGCCGTTCTTGAGCGTCACGTCGACACCGTCAGGGACGGTAACAGGTTTTTTGCCAATCTTGGACATCGAATGTAATCCACACTGAATCGAAAAGATGACTGGTTACCAGATCGTACACAAAACCTCACCCCCCACACCCTCTTTGCGAGCTTCCCGATTGCTGAGAACTCCCTTGGGTGTGGACAGGATGTTGATTCCCATGCCGTTGAGAACGTCTTTCATTTCCCGCACGCTGGTGTAAACGCGACGGCCCGGACGGGACACGCGGCTGATTTTCTGAATGATTTTTTCGCCGCTCGGTCCGTATTTCAGGTTCAATCGCAACACATTTTGCGGTGCCTGCTCGATGACCTCGTGATCCCAGATAAAGCCTTCTCGCTCCAGTGCATTGGCAACGGCGAGTTTAAGCTTCGAGATCGGCATATCGACATACGGACGCTCGATATTGACGGCGTTTCGAATGCGGGTCAGCATATCCGCTACGGGATCGTTCATCATGACTTGGATTTCCTTGGTTCGTTCCGCCTACCAACTGGCTTTCTTCGCGCCGGGGATCAGACCTTCGTGACACATGTTGCGGAAGCAAATCCGGCAGATTTTGAATTTTCGATAGACGGCCCTCGGGCGGCCGCACAACTGGCAGCGCCGCTCGGAACGGCTGCTGAATTTCGGTTTCTTGTTCGCTTTGGCAACTTTGGCTTTACACGCCATGATTTCTCTTCCTTCGATCCGGAAAGATTGAGCGTTCGGAGTACGAATTCTCAACTCGCCGCAACGGTGTCCTGTTTGCGGAACGGAATCCCCAACTCTTTGAGCAGCAGATACCCTTCGTGGTCGGTTTTGGCCGAAGTGACCAATGTAATGTTCATGCCCTGTGTGAAAGTTGCCTTGTCGGCGGGAACTTCCGGGAAGACAAACTGTTCGGTGAGTCCCAGGCTGTAGTTTCCGTGCCCGTCGAACGCCTTCGGGCTGATGCCCCGAAAGTCCCGGACGCGGGGGAGAGCCAATGTAATCAATCGATCCAGGAACTCGTACATCCGGCGGCCGCGAAGCGTCACACGACATCCGATCGGCATTCCCTCGCGAAGACGGAACGTAGCGATCGCCTTTTTGGCTCGAGTGATCTCGGGTTTCTGGCCGCTCAATCGCGTCAGGTGATCGAGGGCTTCGTCGAGTTTTTTACGGTCCTGAACCGCTTGCCCGACCCCCATGTTGATGCTGATCTTCTCCAGATGCGGCAGCGCATGGACGTTCTCCCTGCCGAGCTGGGTTTTCAGCGCGGGAATGACTTTTTCACGGTAATGATCGAGCAATCTCGTCATCGCTCTCAATCCCCAAGTATGGGACAATATGTCGTTAAATGAACTGATCTGTATTCCGCGGACGAACTCTCAAGTTCGAGCGCGTTTGGCGTTGGGAGGACTGATCCTCGAAATTCTCGCAGCACACTTTTTGCAGAATCGCTCTTTGCTGCCGTCGGCGGCGTAACGATATCCGACGCGTGTGGGCGAACTGCAGGCTTCGCAATACAATTTGACGTTGGAAATATCGATGGGCTGTTCCATGCTCAACCGGCCGCCCTGAGGGCTTTTCGGATGCCCCCGCTTGACGTGCCTGAGAGCGGTGTTGACTCCTTCGACAACGACCTTCTGGCCGTTCTCCTGAATCGAAGTCACTTTGTGCGGAGTCGGACTTTTGGCGTTACCCGCAATCACGACGACCAGATCTCCACGCATGATTTTCATTTTAGATGACCTCACTTGCGAGGCTGATAATTTTCATGAATCGCTTGTCTCGTAACTCTCGTGCCACCGCTCCGAAGATTCGAGTCCCGCGGGGATTTCCGTCGTTATCGACCAGGACGACCGCGTTGCGATCGAACCGGACGTAACTCCCGTCGGCACGTCGCGATGATTTTTTGCAGCGCACGATGACTCCTCGCACCACTGCCCCTTGTTTGACGCTGCTGCCGGCGATCGTCTTCTGGATCGACATCACGATAATGTCACCGAGCGTCGCATATCGTTTGTGGGTTCCGCCGAGCACTTTGATACAGCGCGCAACTTTCGCCCCGGAATTATCCGCGACATCGAGAACCGTCTGCATCTGAATCATGACAGATTCACCTTAACATGTTGCGGTCCGTCAGTGGAACTTGCAGGACCGCGGCGTTGATGAAATGTAGTAAGTTTACGAGGGGGTGCCGAGTTCGGCGAACCGCTCCACAATTTGAACCAGCTCCCACCGCTTGAGCCTGGAATGCGGCCGGCTCTCGATGATCTCGACTCGGTCTCCTTCTTTGGCTTCGTTTTTTTCGTCGTGAGCGTAACAGACCGTTTTGGAACGTACGATCTTTCCGTATTTGCGATGGCGAAATCGGCGTTCGATGTCGACCCTTATCGTTTTGTCGGCTTTATCGCTGACGACCGTTCCGATCAGTTTCTTTTTTGTTTTCATATTCGTTGATTCTCTGGGTTGCTTCAGGAAGCCGGCGATGTCTGCACTTCGCGTTCGCGTTGAATCGTCAGAATCCGGGCGATGGTTTTGCGGAGTTTCCGTAACTCGCTGGGGGCATCCAGACGTTCGGTCGCCGCTTGAAATCGCAATTCGAACAGTTGCTTGCGAGTCTCCGCTAACTCGGCGACAAGCTGCTCGTCATTCATTTCTCTCAGATCGGACGCGATTGTCATCACTTTGTCTCAGTTAATTATAATCGAACCTAATTATGATCGAACCGATTCGATGCCGGGGCCGGGCAGTTCTCGGAGCTATCCCACCGCGGGACGTCTTGCGACCAACCGGACCTTCACGGGAAGTTTATAGGCGACGCGTGCAAAACAGTCACGGGCCGCCTCGTGGGAGACTCCCGCCAGCTCGAACATGATGGTGCCGGGTTTCACGACGGCAACCCAGTGATCCGGGTCCCCTTTCCCCTTACCCATTCGTGTTTCGAGCGGACGCGCCGTAACCGACTTGTCCGGAAAAATGCGAATGTAAAGCTTCCCCTCTCCGCGAACGTACTGGTTGGCGGCGATGCGGCAGGCCTCAATCGTCTGGGCGGTGATATGCCCTGGATCGAGAGATTGCAAACCCCATTCACCGTACGCAACCGTGTTCCCACGAGTGGCGTTACCTTTTATGCGACCTCTTTGGATTTTGCGGTGCTTGACCCGCCTTGGCATTAGCGCCATCGCCAGTATCCTCGTCTGAATAATTTCCTAGATCAATCCACACCTTGACGCCGATCACACCCATGGTGGTCTGCGACACGGTGAACCCGTAATCGATGTGACGGCGAAGCGTCGAGAGCGGAATCGATCCGCGTGAGGCTTTTTCGCAGCGGGACATTTCCGCCCCGCCGAGCCTCCCCGATAACTGCACCTTGACGCCAAACGCGCCGGCTTCCATCACTTCGTCCAATGTTCGCTTAATCGTCCGGCGAAAACTCCCCCGTTTGGCGAGCTGCTGGGCAATCTTCTCAGCCACCAGAACCGCGCTGCGATTCGGGTTGTTGATTTCGATGATTTTGAGCTCCATTCGCCGGCCGGTCAATTCTTCCAGCTCACCCTTGAGCCGATCGACTTCCTGACCTTTGCGGCCGATGATGATTCCCGGCCGGGCCGTCGACAGATGCACCACCACCTGGTCTCGCGTCCGCTCAATTTCGATTTTCGGAATTTCTGCGAACTGATATTTGGTTTTGATAAACTTGCGGATCTTGAAATCCTCGATCAGCAAGTCGCCGAACTCTCGCTTCGAGGCATACCAGCGACTGCGCCAGTCTTCCATGATTCCGATGCGAAATCCGGTGGGATTAACTTTTTGACCCATTGTCGTGAACCCTGGAGTTAAAAAACGTGTTTGCTCTTCGTGTGTGTGTCTGGTTGACTGACTAATCCAGCTCGGGAGCTTCGATCGCCACCCGAACGTGGGCCATCCGCCGAATAATCGGAGCGGCCATTCCGCGAGCCCGAGGACGAAATCTCTTGATCGACGGACCGCAATCGACGTGAGCGTCGACGATCCGCAAACCGCTCACGTTCCGCGCTCCGCGATCTTCCGCATTCGCCACCGCGGACCGGAGAACCTTCTCCAGTATCCTGGCTCCGCGATTGGGGAGATACATCAGAGCTTCGAGCCCTTCCCGTGTGGTTTTACCGCGAACCAAATCCGCGAAGGGACGAACCTTCCGCGGAGAAATTCGAGCAAACTTGTGTGTGGCCTTTACGTGTGCCATCGGTCTCACCTCTCAAACGCGGCTCGCACATCGCGGCCGCGCAATGATTATCTCTTGCCCTTGGCTCCATGCCCTTTGAATGTTCGCGTCGGAGCAAACTCACCGAGCTTGTGCCCAACCATATCTTCGGTCACATAAACGGAAACGTGCTGGCGTCCGTTATGAACCATGAACGTCATCCCGATAAACTCGGGAGCGATCGTCGATCGCCGCGCCCAGGTCTTGATCGGTTTTTTGTCGCCCGAGATCGCCAGTTTCTGAACTTTCTTCAGGAGCTTGGGATCGACGAACGGCCCCTTTTTCAGTGATCGCCCCATTGTATTTCCTCGCGAGTAAACGCCGTTACGCTATGAACATGCTAAGTGATTAAAGTTTGACAATTCCGTAACGGCGCGAACGCCGCCGCCGAATGATGGCCTTGGAAGAGGCCTTTCGCCGCTTGCGAGTTCGCCCCCCCTTCGAGAGCTTGCCCGTCGGCGAGCAGGGATGCCGTCCTCCGGAGTTCCGGCCTTCCCCTCCGCCCATCGGATGAGCGACTGGGTTCATCGCCGTTCCGCGAACGGTCGGACGAACTCCCATCCAGCGCTTTCGCCCCGCTTTTCCGAGGACGATCGCATTGTGTTCCGAATTTCCGACCACTCCGATCGTGGCGCGGCAGGCCGTGGGGACTCGCCGAACCTCACCTGAGGGCAATGTGATCTGAGCCCAACCTTTTTCCCGGGCATTGAGTACGGCCGAGGTTCCGGCGCTCCGGCACAACTGCCCACCCTTCCCGGGCTGCATCTCAATATTGTGAACCGAACTCCCCAGCGGAATCACCTCCAGCGGCATGCAGTTTCCGACGGAGGGATCGACTTTTTCACCGCTTTCGATCACTTGTCCCGCGACGAGACCGTGCGGTGCGAGAATGTATCGCTTCTCACCATCGACATAATGCAGTAAGGCAATTCGCGCCGAGCGATTCGGATCGTACTCAATCGAGGCGACTCTGGCGGCCACACCGTCTTTATTGCGTTTGAAATCGATGATTCGATACAGACGCTTGTGCCCGCCGCCCTTATGACGAGATGTGATCTTGCCCTGAAAATTCCGTCCGCCTGTTTTTTTCAGGCGTTTGAGCAGAGACTTTTCGGGCTTCTTTTTACGATCGGTGATTTCCGCGAAGTCGCTGACAGACGCTCCGCGCCGTCCCGGACTTGTCGGTTTATAATATCGAATACCCATAACTGTTTCTCGCTGTGATTTCGCCGTCTGCTTCGTCGTTCAAAACACTCGTTGCGGCCTAGAAGAACGCAATTCGGTCGTCGTCGTGCAGACTGACAATCGCCTTTTTCCAGGACTTGGTATAACCGACATTCATGCGATGCCGGCGTGATTTTCCAATTCGGTTTTGAGTACGGACCTTGACGACCCGCACATCCCACAAGTCCTGAACGGCATTTCGAATGTCCACCTTTGTAGCCAGCGAATGCACGATGAACGTGTAGGCATTATATTTTTCAGACAGGTGAGTCCCCTTCTCGGTTACGAGCGGACGAATCACCACCTGATAAGGTTCCAGTTTGACTCCGGTTGTTCTTTCAACGGCCACCTGACCGACTCCTGACTACCGAGATGTGTTTGAAAATGATGCTGCCGAGACCAAGCCGCCGAACTGCATTTCAACTTGCAGCGACGGCCTGATCCGCCTCGAGGAGAGCGGACAGCACCGATTGAGTCAGCACCAGTTGTTTCTGATGCAAGACGTTATAGGCGTTCAACTCGCTTTCCGGAGAAACCCACACGGTGGGAATGTTCCTCGAAGATTTGTACGCCACTGAATCGTATTCGGGAGTCACGAGCAACACGCCCGTCTCACCAAGCCCCAATGCATTCAACATCAAGGCGACTTGTTTTGTTCCGATTTCCGACAATGAGAACTCGTCGAGAATCGTGACCTGACCGTCATCAAACTTGCTTCGGATCGCCATCCGGCAAGCAAGGCGAACGGCTTTCCGGGGGAGCCGGTACGAGTAATCGATGTTGGTTTTGGCGAATGCGTGCCCCCCGCCGCGACGAATGTTCGTTCGCTTCGAGCCGGCCCGGGCGTTCCCCGTTCCCTTTTGACGATACATCTTCTTTGTCGAACCGGCTACCATCCCGCGAGATTTGGTCCCGACGGTGCCGAGCCGCATGTTCGACTGATACATCACCACAACATCGTGCAGCAACTGCTTGTTAGGCTCGGGAGCCAACTGCGAGGAGTCCACCTCGACGGAGCCGACTTCTTTGCCCGACTGATTGTAGATCGAAAAAGTCGCCATCGCAGTATCCCCAGACACTCCACTAACCGGAAGCTGACGCGCCCGGAATGAAACCATTTGCCAATCGATCAATGTTTGTTCGTGTGGCGAATCACCACCTGGGAACCGTTCGGTCCAGGAACGGCACCGCGCAACAACAGTAAATTATTTGCCTCGTCGACCCGCACTACCTTCAGATGCCGCATCGTACAGCGGGCATTTCCATACTGCCCCGCCATTTTCATACCTTTGACGACCTTGGACTGATCGGCACTCATCCCGATCGAACCCGCATGCCGGTGCACCTTTTTTACCCCGTGAGTCGCCCGTTGACCGGCAAAGTTGTGACGCTTCATGACGCCAGCAGTTCCTCGCCCCTTGCTTGTACCGATCACATCCACAAAAGGGACTTCTCCAAACACCGCCACCGTCAATTCCTGGCCGATCTCAAGCCCGTGTTGCTCACCATCCGTTCGGAACTCGCGCACAAATTTCTTCGGCTCGCATTCCGCCTTGGCGGCCAACTCAACCCCACCCGCCTGACGCGCCTTGCGCCGTTTGCTGCTCAATGCGGTCACATGACCTCGTTCACTGCGCGAGGCCAACCGCCGCAGCTTATCTCCAAAGCCGAGTTGAACGGCTT
Source organism: Planctomycetaceae bacterium (assembly GCA_035513495.1). GTDB lineage: Bacteria > Planctomycetota > Planctomycetia > Planctomycetales > Planctomycetaceae > DATKCB01. Next base: position 18,265 of record DATKCB010000455.1, read on the forward strand.
CGTACCCGTCCCGGTCAAGCGTCTTGACCTGCAGCACATGGCACGGACCCGCCTGAATGACGGTCACGGGAACGACGTTCCCGTCTTCGTCATAGACTTGCGTCATTCCGATTTTCGTACCCAATAATCCGACTGGCATGTCTACAATTCCAGAGTCAGAAGTTTAATTCTGTTGGTCCGCACGGCGGACGGTTCTTGCGAACAAACAGGTCACCGAAGACGCAAAACTCGAGCCTGATCACTCGGCCGGCAGCCGGCTTCCTGAGAGAGCCGAGCCACCGCAACGTCATTTCGGGAGGCAAGCCGCCGATCTGTTAGCCGGCAGCCGCTTTAATCTTAATATCAACACCAGCAGGCAATGACAACTTATTCAACGCGTCAATTGTCTTCCCCGTCGGCTGAACAATATCGATGAGCCGCTTGTGAGTGCGAATCTCAAACTGTTCACGAGACTTTTTGTTCACATGAGGGCTTCTCAAAACCGTATATCTCTCGATTCTCGTCGGAAGCGGAATCGGACCATGCACTTCCGCACCGGTTCGCTTCGCCGTATCGACAATCTTCAACGCAGACTGATCGAGGACCAGATGATCGTATGCTTCCATCCGAATTCGGATGCACTCTTGGACCGCGACAGCCACGCAAACTTCCTTTAAAATCGAGATTTACACATATCGTACAACACATCCCCCTCCGCAGGGAATCCTCCGCGCGGACTGGGACGGGACAGCATATGTATCGATTTGTCGTTTGTCAACGACGCCGGAAAAACTTTCGCTTGTTGTTTCTCTCAGATTTCGAAAAAAAATCCCGGATCGAATTTGCTCGGGTTTTCGAGGGAGAAACCCAACAATTCGCACGCGCACCTGCTGACAAACTCTGTCCTGCATGAGGGTGGGGCGACATCAGTGCCCTAAAAGCGTATCGATAACCGATTGAGGAGCTTCCCGGTATTCCAAGGGTTCCATCGAATAGGAGGCCCGACCCTGAGAGAGACTTCGGATATCCGTCGAGTAACCGAACATCTGAGCCAGGGGAGCTTCCGCCTCGATCTGATAGAAGTGCTCCCGCTGCTCCGAACCCAGAATATGAGCCTTTCGCGAATTCAGATCCCCTTGAATTCCTCCCACAAACTCTTGTGGAGAAACGATTTCGAGCCGCATGATCGGTTCGAGCAGGATCAGTTCCGCAGCCGATAGCACATTGCGAATGGCCTGATTTGTGGCCGCCTGGGCGGCGACATCTGTCGTCTCCCCTTCGCGATATCCGACATCGATCAGGGTCAGCTTGACCTTCATCAACGGATACCCGAAATTGCCCCCCGCATTGGCTTCATCCCGAATCGATTGGAGGATCGACTGTTCGAGGGCGGCTGGAATTTTTCCCGGTTTGAGCGCACTCTTCACCAGAATACTTTCTTCGCCGGAATACGGCTCGATTCGCAGCTTGACGCTGGCAAACTGCGACTCTCCCCCCGCTTGTCGCTCGAAGCGGCCCTCTGCCTCAGCCGAATTCCTCACGCTTTCACGATAACTGACTCGTGGCTTGTGAACTTTCACTTTGAGGCCGAAATCGCGTTCCATACGGTGTCGAATCACTTCCAGATGCAGTTCCCCCATACCGCTGATGATGGTCTGTCCGGTCTCTTCGCTGATTTTCACGTCGAACGTCGGATCCTGTCGTCCGAGGCTCTTGAGCACCTCTTCGAGCTTCTTGCGTTCGGCCGCCGAATCCGGCTCGACCGCCATCGAAATGACGGTCTCCGGAAACGTAATACTCTCCAGAACCAGTGGTTTCTGCTGGTCGCACAAAGTATCTCCCGTGACCGATTCCTTCGGCCCGATCACGCCGATGATGTCACCGGGACCGACGTAATCCGCCTCAAGTTTATCGCGAGATCCCGCATGAATTCGCCACAACTGGCTGATCATTTCCTTCTTTCCCGTCCGCGGATTCAGAACCTTCGAACCCGATTTGAGAATCCCTGAATAGACTCGAACGAAGTAGAAGTCCGAATGCTGATCGGCGACGATCTTGAAGATCAAACCGCAGAACGGTTCTTTGGGATCGGTTTTGCGGACTTCCCCTTCGGGCTTTGCTTTCTTCGGATTCGGGTTGACCCCGACGACGGGCGGGAGATCAAGCGGACTGGGGAGGTAGGCGACAACCCCGTCCAGAACCGGCTGCACGCCAACGTAATCCAGTGAAGATCCGCAGAAGGTGGGGCAAAACGTCCCCGCCAGCGTCCCTTTTCGGATCAAGCGATGGATATCCGCTTCGGGGATATCGTCGGTGTCGATATACGCTTCGTAGACGGTTTCGTCCAGCAGGGCGATGTCATCCAGAAGCTGGCTTCGCCACAACAGGGCGTCGTCTCGGAATTCCTCCGGTATGTCGCGCACCTCGAAGTTCTCACCCTTCGCCTCGGTCTCAAAATACAACGCGCGGTTCCCGATCAGATCGATGATTCCTTCGAAGGGCCGGGAGCCGGTCGATCCCTGCCCGATGGGACGCTGCAACACGAGCGGAACGGCCTTTAGTCGCGATCTCATCTGATCGACGACGCGGTCGAAATCGGCACCGACCCGATCCATCTTGTTGATAAAACAGATGCGCGGGACATGGTACTTGTTGGCTTGCCTCCAGACCGTTTCACTCTGCGCCTCGACCCCTTCGACCGCACTGAACACGACCACGGCCCCATCCAGGACGCGCAAGCTTCTCTCGACTTCGGCCGTGAAATCGACGTGCCCGGGCGTGTCGATCAGATTGATCGTTTTACCCTTCCAGTGGCAGGTGATCGCGGCCGAATAGATCGTGATCCCCCGCTCTGCCTCTTCTGGATCGAAGTCGGTTACGGTGTTACCCGCATCGACGTTACCCATCCGATGCGACGTTCCGGAGTAGTAGAGAATGCGCTCCGTGGTGGTGGTTTTTCCGGCATCGATGTGGGCTACGATACCGATGTTTCGAATGTCTTCGATGGCGACCGTCATGGTTGACTCGTTCCCCACGTGCGAAAGAGAGATCGATTGAAAATATTCAAAAAAAAAGACGCAGAAAACATCCGGGGTTGTCCGGTGCTCCCGCGTCTGACATTCGAGCCGAATCGTCTACCAGGCGAAATGGGCAAAAGCTTTGTTGGCTTCGGCCATGCGATGGATTTGCTCGCGCTTGCTCATCGCCGCTCCTTCGCGTTTGTAAGCGGCGAGAAGTTCTTCGGCCAGCTTTTCCTGCATCGGACGCCCCTTTTTACCGCGGCATGCCTCGAGGATCCAGCGAATCGAAAGCGACTGCTGACGCTTGGAGGGGACCGGTCGGGGGACCTGATAGGTTGCACCGCCAACTCGCTTGGAACGTACTTCAATCGACGGTTTGACGTTCTCCACGGCTTGCTCGAAGACCTTGATCGAGTCTTCGTCGGGGACTTTTTCGTCGAGAATATCGAGCGCCGAGTAGAACACTTTTTCGGCAGTCGACTTCTTGCCGTCATACATCAGGCAATTGATGAACTTGGACGCCAGCTTCGAGCCGAAACGCGCATCTGGAATCAACTGTGAACTGCTGGCAGTGAAACTCTTGGACATTCCTGTTTTTCCCTGTACGTCCCTCGAATGCGAGAGATTCGTCAAACATATTTACGAACTCGATGACGAGTCATCAGATCTTGGCATAATCGCTTCGGAGGGGAGCCTCCGAGTCCGATCAACCCTTGGGACGCTTGGCCCCGTAACGACTGCGAGCCTGTTTGCGCCCATCGACACCCAATGCATCGAGTACGCCTCGCGTCACCTTGTACCGAACTCCCGGCAAGTCACGAACACGACCACCGCGGACGAGAACGATGGAGTGTTCCTGAAGATTGTGTCCCTCACCCGGGATATAGGCGGTCACTTCCTTGCCGTTCGACAACCGAACGCGCGCCACCTTACGCAACGCCGAGTTCGGTTTTTTCGGTGTTACGGTCTTGACCTGAAGGCACACGCCGCGCTTCTGAGGACATTGCTCCAGCAGAGGCGTTTTGCTTTTGGATTTTTTGACTTTTCGCGGTTTGCGAACCAACTGGTTGATCGTCGGCATCAGCTCGTTTGCCCTGTTTTTCAATAAGTGAAGAGGCGCAACGCCTCAAATTCTGTCTGAAATGCAGAATGGAGCAATGTATCGCTCCAAAGACAGGAGGTCAAGCGACTCCCGAACCGCTTTCTGCACGATCGGCAGCCCCCCCTTTCCTCTCGATCTCGAAGATCCCGGGAGGCTGCGAACCGATGCATGATCTTAATCTTGAGGAATCGTGGAATCTGCCGCTTCATTCAGCATGTCGAGTCGGGCTGCAAGAATGCGTTTCTTCTCTTCTTCCAGCTCGGATAAGGCTTCGGGACGGATCTTGAACTGTGCATCCTGATGTGCGTGGAATCCAGTTCCTGCAGGAATCAGGTGTCCGAGAATCACGTTTTCCTTAAGTCCCACGAGAAAGTCGCTTTTTCCGGCGATCGCCGCTTCAGTGAGCACCTTGGTGGTTTCCTGGAAGCTGGCTGCCGAAATGAAGCTTTCACTCTGAACGGCAGCTTTGGTGATCCCCAGAAGCTGAGTCGAGGCGCTCGCTGGCGTCGGTTTCGTTGTTTCAGCAGGACGTTGCCCCGCCGCTTCCAGTTGAGCGTTGACCTCTTCGATGGTTTCTGCCGGAACGACGTCACCCACCTGAAATTCAGTATCGCCGGGATTCGTAACTTTAAGGCACGACATCAGGTTAGTGTTGACGTGCCGGAACTCGATGCGGTCGATCAGAACGCCAGGCAACAGATTCGTATCGCCGACGTTCTCGATTTGCATTTTACGCAACATCTGCGAGACGACGATCTCGATGTGCTTATCATCGATTTCGACTCGTTGTGCCCGGTACACGTTCTGGATTTCCTGCAGCAGGTATTCCTGAACCGCTTCTTTGCCGCTGACGCGCAGAATGTCGTGCGGAACGAGCGGACCCCGGACCAATGCATCCCCCGCTTTGACGACGTCACCCGTATGCACGAGCATTTGCTTGTTATGCGGTAACAGATGTTCGAATTCGGTTGCGTCCTCGCCCCGAATCTGAACGACGTGCTTCCCGCGTTTTTTCGCTTCCGCGATTTCAACGGTACCGTCGATTTCGGCGATGATCGAGGGGTCTTTCGGCTTGCGGGCTTCGAACAGTTCGGTCACGCGCGGCAGACCGCCCGTGATGTCTTGCGTCCCGCCCGCTTCACGCGGGTTTTTCGCGACCACCATCCCGGCGGCGATTGTCGCTCCTTCGCCCACTTCGATCGTGGCCCCTTCGGGCAAATAGTAGAAGTCGAGGATCTTCCCCGAGCCGTCCTCGATGATAATCTGAGGATGCAGGTCGGCTTTGTGCTCGACGATCGTTCGCCGAATGTTACCGCTGACTTCCTTCTCGGACCGCAACGACTTGCCTTCGATACAGTCTTCCAGGCGGACGCGACCTCCGACTTCGGACAAAATCGGAATTGAGTGCGGGTCCCACTGGCAGAGGAGTTGTTTTTCTTCGATTTCATCGTTCTCGGAAACGAGCAACGTCGCACCGTTCGGGATCGTATAACGTTCGAGTTCCCGGTCTTTCGGGTCGACGATGACGATCTCACCGTTTCGGGCGAGTACGACGTTCTTGCCTTCGCTGTTGACGACGCATCGAATTCGAGCGAACTTCACGCGGCCCCCTTTGCGGGCCTTGATGTCACTCTGCTCGACCTCGCGCGAAGCCGTCCCGCCGATATGGAACGTACGCATTGTGAGCTGGGTTCCCGGCTCTCCGATACTTTGTGCGGCGATGATCCCGACGGCCATCCCCTCTTCGACCATCGAGCCGGTCGAGTGATCCATTCCGTAGCAAAGCTGGCAAACTCCGAGTTCGCTTTCGCACGTCAACGGGCTGCGGACTTGCGTACGTTCGAGACCCAGATCTTCAATTTTTTCAGCGATATCCACTGTGATCAATTCATCTTCGCGGACAATGACTTCATCGGTGACGGGGTTGACGATGTTTGTCCGGCTGACCCGGCCGCGAATCGTAGCCGCCAATCCGACTTCAACCTTTTCACCCCGATACACGATTCCTTTGGTTGTTCCTTTGGTCGTCCCGCAATTGTGCTGAGTGATCACCATGTTCTGGCAGACGTCCGCCAGTTTCCGCGTGAGATAGCCCGAGTCGGCTGTCTTCAGAGCCGTGTCGGCCAACCCTTTTCGAGCACCGTGCGTCGAACTGAAGTATTCGAGTACCGATAACCCCTCGCGAAAGTTCGCCTTGATCGGGGTCTCGATGATTTCACCGCTCGGCTTGGCCATGAGTCCCCGCATGCCGGCGAGCTGCCGAATCTGTTCGACGCCCCCTCGGGCACCCGATCGAGACATCAGATGGATCGGGTTGACGTAGGCTCCTCCGTCACGCTCGTCGTGCTCGAGTTCGCTCAGCATCGACTTGGTAATCTGTTCTCTCGCGTGAGTCCAGATATCGAGAATCTGATTGTAGCGTTCCTGGTCGGTGATGATCCCGCGGTCGTACAGCTTTTGTTTCTGCAGAACCTTGCCTTCCGAGTCCTTGATCACGGCTTCCTTATTGGGAGCCGTCACCATGTCACTCGATCCGAAAGACAATCCGCTGGCTGTCGCTTCGCGAAATCCCATTTCCTTCATTTTATCGAGCAACTTGATCGTTTCGCGACGCCCCAGTTCCAGGTAGCAGTCGGAAATGACATTGGCGAGGTCTTTGCTGCCCATCGGCAGATTGTAGAACGACATTTTGGGGTGCAGGATATCATTGAATATCACACGTCCCGGCGACGTTTCGATCAAGCCTCCGAGCTTATAGCCTTCGGAACCTTCGCCTTTGACTCGCTTATCCTTGGGAAGCCGAACCTTGATCACAGCGTGTCGGGAGAGCTTGCCCTGTCCGAACGCCATATGCACTTCGTCCAACGAAGCGAAGATCGTCCCTTCTCCGGGACGGCCAGGCCGCTTCATCGTGAGGTAATAGCACCCCATCACGATGTCTTGAGACGCTGAAATAATCGGCGCCCCGTTGGCGGGTGAGAAGATATTGTTGGTGGACATCATCAAGGTGGTCGCCTCGACCTGAGCCTCGATTGAGAGGGGCAGGTGAACCGCCATCTGGTCCCCGTCAAAGTCTGCGTTGAAACCCTTGCAGACCAGCGGGTGGATACGAATCGCGTTCCCTTCCACCAGAGTGGGTTCAAACGCCTGAATACCCATCCGGTGCAGTGTGGGAGCACGGTTGAGCATCACCGGATGATTGCGAATCACTTCGTCGAGGATATCCCATACCTCTTCGTCCCGGCGTTCGAGCATCCGCTTGGCGGACTTGATGGTATCGGCGTGGCCGAGATCCTTGAGCCGGCGAATCACGAATGGTTGAAACAGTTCGAGCGCGATTTTCTTGGGCAAGCCGCACTGGTGTAGTTGCAGCTCCGGACCGACGACGATCACCGAACGAGCGGAGTAATCGACTCGTTTCCCCAGCAGGTTTTCGCGGAATCGACCCTGCTTCCCTTTGATCATGTCGGTCAGCGATTTCAGCGGTCGATTCGAAGAACCGAGCACGGGCCGCTTACACCGGTTGTTGTCGAACAGCGCATCGACTGACTGCTGCAACATCCGCTTCTCGTTTTTGACGATGACTTCCGGAGCGTTCAGATCGACGAGCTTTTTGAGCCGATTGTTGCGGTTGATGATCCGGCGGTACAAATCGTTCAAGTCGCTCGTCGCGAAGTTACCGGAGTCGAGCAGCACGAGAGGGCGAAGGTCTGGAGGGATGACAGGGATGACGTCCTGGACCATCCATTCGGGTTTGTTATCGCTGTCGCGCAGCGCCTCGACGATCTTCAGGCGTTTGATGAGGTCTTTTTTCCGCTGCTGGCTGCCTGTTTCGCGAAGCTCTTCCCGCAATTGCTGCGAAATCTCGACGAGGTTCAGCGTGCTCAGCAGCTTCTTGATTGCCTCGGCCCCCATATCGACTTCGAACGAGTCAGCACCGTATTTCGCGCGTGCGTCGCGAACTTCCTCTTCGGTCATCACTTGAGCGGGACGCAGTGGAGCATCACCGGGATCGACGACGACGTAGTCCTGGAAATAAACGACCTTTTCGAGCGAGGTCGTCTTCATATTGAGCAACGCGCCCAACCGGCTCGGCATCGACTTGAAGAACCAGATATGGACGATTGTCGCAGCCAGTTCGATGTGTCCCATCCGCTTGCGTCGGACGCGCGAGTGAGTCACCTTCACTCCGCACCGGTCGCAAACCATCCCCTTATACTTCATACCGCGATACTTGCCGCACGCGCACTCCCAGTCCTTCTCGGGACCGAAAATCCGCTCGCAGAACAAGCCGTCCCGTTCGGGGCGATACGTTCGGTAGTTGATCGTTTCGGGCTTCTTGACTTCCCCGTACGACCACCCCCGGATATCGGAAGGACTCGCCAGGCCGATTTTGACAGCACCGTAATCGTTGACTCGATCGAATGTATTTTCAACTACGCTCACTTCGCGCGCTCCTATGTAATGGTGCGGAAAGAAAAGCCATCCCGGTCAGGAGGCCGCTCGGAAGACGAACTCAGGTGGCACTCTTTTCGAGCTGCATGTTCAAACACAACCCGCGAATCTCGTTCATCAACACGTCGAAGCTGGCAGGCGTACCCGCTTCGAGAGTGTTCTCTCCCTTGACCATTGACTCGTAAATCTTGGTTCGCCCTTCCACATCGTCGCTTTTCACCGTCAGCAACTCCTGCAAAATGTATGCAGCACCGTAGGCTTCCAGCGCCCAGACTTCCATCTCTCCGAATCGCTG
>DATKCB010000456.1:0-10698 GCA_035513495.1 Planctomycetaceae bacterium
AACCGATGACCCGCACCTGCCCCGGCGGCAAACCGGCGGTCTGGCGGAGCGAAAACGGCGGCGATCGCTGGAAACGTCTGTCTAAAGGATTCCCCAAGCAGGATTCGTTCTTCACGGTCCTCCGCGACGCGATGGACATCGACGATCACAAGTCTCCCGCGCTCTACATGGGAACCACAACCGGACAACTCTGGATGGGCCGCGACGGCGGCGAAGAGTGGGACTGCCTGGTCGACGCACTCCCCCCCATCAATTGTGTGAAGGCCGCCGTCGTGTGAGCTGCTGTGTGCGAAGTCTGCAAAGAGTGAGGCAGCCGGAAAAACTCTGTGACTCGAAAATTCTATGGTTCGGCTTGGAGTCGAGGGCTGGAAGCCCAAACCTTCCATGCTGGGGACCTGCGGGGATAATCCTTAACGCCGGAAACTCACCGTCAGGAGCAGCTCGCAGTCTCTTAGGATCAACGCCTGCTCTCGCTTAAATACGACCCTCACATCTCTGAGTGGCCTCCGACCAGCTTGAGCGTTCGGAGATCATTCCGATTCCATCTCGAGGTTCGGTTTTCGCAGAAAAAAGCTCCATTCATCGAGTCAGGTACGAATCGCAAGGTTTGGCATGCTGACTGCTTTATCCCCTCTGCAATGCTCAAACGAAACGAGTTCAGTGTCGGAGCGCGGATCTCCCATGTAGAGGAAGTATTGTTCACCAGCTTTCTCAGAGGAAGGGAGATCTCGTTGCTGCTGAAAAGATACCATCCAGAGTTCGCAAGAGTTTCCCATTTACTTGTAGTCATCAGGAGAACTCAAATGAAAGTCTTACTCATTATTTCCGTCATTGTGTTGGGTCTGGCGTTTGTGGGTTGGCTGAAATATTCCGACTCGGAAGCGAATACAACCATCACCATCGATAAGCAGGAAGTCAAAAAGGATACCGAAGCAGCGGTCGAAAAATCCAAAGAAGTCCTGGAAGACGTCAAGCAGAAGGCCAGCGAAGTTCTCGATCGAAACGGGGAACAGACCGAGGCTGAAGACGAGAATGTTCCAGAAGAGCCTGATGAAGAGAACAAGGTTCGGGACTTCGATACCTTAAAACTTCAACCCGAACAGAAACCGGTTGAACAATAACACTCGGCATAAGGCTCGATCGTGATAGACGATCGAGACGAAGTTCGCTCCGTCCAGTCACACTCGGCTGTCATTCTGGGCGGGGCGATTTTTCAGATTATCGGAGTTTTTACTTGCGAGGTCCGGTAAATGATCGATCTTGCAGACGACAACGGGCAATGAGACTTTCGAATGTTCGAAAGAGTCCCCTCATCGCTCATTTCACTTTCGTTGAAACAATCGTAGTTTCAGTGCGATTGCGATCGATGGAGACTCAACGGAAGTCACTCACTTTGAGAAGGAGAGTAAAATGAGAACTACCAAATTTCTCGGTTCGGCAATCGTCGCGGGAGCAGCCGGATTGATGCTGCTCGACAGTGCCGCAGCTCAAGTGAAGTTACCTGCTGCAGATGAGATTCCAAAGAACGTCCCCTCCGACAGCCAGGTTGACTCTAACACGCAGATTGAGTCCACGGTTACTCCGAAATCTCAGATCGAGCCCCGGATTGAGTCGAAGCCCCGGGAGGTTGACGCCGCAAATCCTCTCGATGAGGAAAAAATCGACGCCCAAGCCAATATCCGAAACGAAACGCAAACCCATTTAGGTTTCGAACTCGGGGATCACTCTGAGGAGGCGCCTGTCATCTCAGCGGTTCAGGAGAACAGCATCGCAGCGCGTGCTGGACTGCGGACGGGTGACCGGATCGTCAGCGTCGACGGTCGCGAGATTAATTCGCACGCGAAGCTGAACGAGTACTTGTCGACTCATGGTCGTGGCCAGGTTGTGCTGATGTTCGATCGTGACGGTCGTCGTTATCAGACCTCGTTCATGCATCCGGGACATCCGGCTATTCGCGGACAGATCGACGGCCAAAACGGCCGACTGATGGGAACTACCTTCGCTACGGGTGAACGCGGAATTGTCGTGAGCGACATCCATGAAGGAAGTCCGCTTCAACATGCGGGTTTTCACCCGGGTGATGAGATTGTCTGTTTTAACGGGTGGTCTTATCGCGATGTCGATCAGTTCGTCTCGACGATGAATCGAATGCCGAAGGGGCAACCCATTGCGGTTAACGTGATCCGCGACGGTCGATGGATGTCAACACGTATCACTCTTCCGCGAGAAGACGAAACTTATGTTGACGGTTCGGCGCATGCCGAGGTTCGGGGACAACTTCGACAAGATGGTCGTGTTCCTCCCGTCCCACAAACGTATGAAACTGAGAAAGCTGCCCGTGGAGATAAATTCGCACGAGCGGAATCTCAAGGTCGCCGGACCGCGCTCAAGCCCAACTTCGACCAATCCTCGCAGGAACAGTTACAACAGCAAATTGACAAACTGCGAGACGAAAACCAGAAGTTGCGACAGGAACTGAAAAAATACCGCGATGAATCCCGATTGAATGGACCGCAACCAGGTTCGATCGAGCGTCCGGATGCGAGAAACGACGATCCGGATGCAGACGTCGATGCAAAAATCAATTCGGAGTCAAACGGAGCAGTTGATGTGAACGCTGAACGAAAAGTCGAAACGAAAACCGACGGTCAGCCTGAGTCCGACTCGTCGAGGACCTCGAGAGAGGTCGAGAAACCCGACACGAGAGAGCAGCGGTGATTTTCAGCATTCTTCATCCCGGGAGTGGAGAACGACAGAGTATCGTCGCCTCGAACGCGATGCTCTGTCTCCCTCCCCGAGGCTGGTAATCCATCAGTTTCAAGATCGACGGTTCTCGGTCATAAAGAAAGCCGTTTCATACCATCAGCTTCAGCGATCGGCGAGTGAGGTGACGCTTGAATCGGTCTCAGCTCGATCATACTTTACTGGCTGCAGTCGGCATCGCGGAGCGCCTTCGCTTCGCCGATGTGTTCGACATCCTGGTGTGTGCGTTCTTGATCTACACCGCAATCACATGGTTGCGCGAGCGGACCGCGTACTCTGTGGCGGCCGCAATTCTCATCGCGGGAACAGTGTACGTCGGGGCTCGCTACTACGAGATGTATCTGACGCTGCAAGCGATCCGCATCGGCCTCCCTTTGTTGCTGATCGTACTTGTCGTCGTTTTTCAGGAAGATCTGCGCCGAGCGTTCGAGCGAGCCCACCGCTGGAGGCCGTGGAGCAAAAGCCGCGGGAGAAATCTGCCATCGGAAGTGATCGACATTCTTGTCGAAGCAGTCATGCACATGGCTGAACAGCGAATTGGAGCGTTGATCGTGCTGCGGGGCCGAGAATCACTGGATCGCCATTGCCGCGGCGGTGAGTTGCTCGACGGTCTGCTCAGCAACCTGCTTCTGCAGAGCATCTTCCATCCTTCGACACCTGGGCATGACGGAGCGATCATCGTCTCTGGAACCCGGATCGAGCGATTTGCCGTGCATCTCCCGCTTTCATCGAATCGCGAGATGCTCGGAACTACCGGAACCCGGCATGCGGCGGGACTGGGTTTGGCTGAACTCTGCGACGCACTCGTCATTGTTGTGTCAGAAGAGCGGGGAACCGTCAGCGTTGCGAGCGAACGCACGCTCTCCGAACTCGAAGGCGCGGCTGAATTGCGAAACATCATTACCGCATTTCGCGAAGAAACCGACGGCAGCGAACGCGATGATCCATTTCACTGGGCGAGGCACCGTCTCGGCTTAAAACTCGTCAGTTTGACTGTGGCATCGGTCTTGTGGATTTCTTGGGTTCATCGAACCGACAAAGTGCAGCAAGCGTTCGACCAGATTCCGGTACTCATCCGGAATCTTCCCGAAGGTTGGGAGGTGGGGAAACTCGAACCAGAGAAGGTGCTCATTCGGGTGACGGGAGCCGAACGATCATTCGATTTTCTGAACAAAGAAGAATTAGCGGTCTCACTGGATTTCTCTCAGCCAGTCGAGGGAACTCATACAGTGCAGATCACAGATGATCGGTTGAAACTTCCTTCCGGTCTATCCCTCAGTCAGGCCGAACCCGAACAGATCAGGTTGTGGCTCTATCGTGTCGTCCTGAAGGAGTTGCCCATTCGCATTCAACAATTGGGCAGTCCCCCTCGCGGATATCGCATTCGCCAGATTGATCTTCAACCGCCGAGCATCAAAGTCATTATTCCCGAGAGTCAAACGAACTCCGTCAGCGATGCCACCGTAGCGATCGATTGGGAACAAATTGAATTCGAATCTCAGCCCGTCCGGCTCAAAAGCAGGGTGACGCTCCCAGCGGGATACCGCCGTCAACCCAATGCGCCTGAAAGCATCGAAGTGATCATTCATTGGGAGACCGATTCGGAGAAATCGAAAACACTCGATTCGCCCACGAATCCCCCCGAAAACTCGAATATGGATTCTCCCCGATCGCTCCGGTCGACACAAAATTCGGTTGCGCGACGACCACTTTGGACTGCGAATGACCAGAGCAACGTTTCGAATTTCTGAGTGCCGGGTCAATTAACGCACATTTCCTGGTAAATCACTGGATTTATCGATTTGGCATACTGGATGCATCAACTCTCTCTGCAGCGAGAACACTCGACCGATTCGAATGTACGAATCAGATCAATTCAGTCACTCAATCAGAAGGAATATAACCATGTTGAGTTACGCACTGATGTTTTTGATTATCGCACTGATCGCCGGAGCGATGGGATTCGGGCTGGTTTTCGGAATGGCCTACGGGGCTGCAAGAATCCTGTTCTTTATTTTCCTCGTCCTGGCAGTGATCTCCATGCTCACCGGCCGTAGCGTCAAGGTTTAGCTCATGATTTTTTCAGATGAGACGGAAGGGGAAATGAAATATTTATTTCTCCTCTCAACAAGCGACAAGAACCAACCATGAAGGAGGATAGCTATGAAATCGAATTCAATCATCTTGACATTAGTTGCCTGCATCTGTTTTGCGGGATGTGAGACAAATTCCGACGACATTCTCAAGGCCCGAACCGATCTCGACGAAGCAAAGCAAAAAGCGGACAAGATCGTCGCCGAGGCGCAGCAGGAAGCGGAAGCGGACGTGCATGAAGTTCGTAAGATCGTGACCGAAGACCGCGAAGCAGAAGCAACAGACGTTCGCGACGCCGCGAAGACGGACGCGGAGAAGGTTCCCGACGAGCAGGCAGATCTCGAAGAAGTCACTCAGAAAGGTGAAGAAAAAATCGAGGACGCCGAGAAAAAAAGCGATGATAAAATTGCCGCGGCGAAGCGGCGAGCCCAGGAACTCGTCAACGAAGCCGAGGCGAAGCTGGAAGCCACCAAGAAAAAAGCTTTGGAGGATGCGCGTGCAAACCTGAAAGCACGCGAAAATGAACTGATTGACGCCGAACAAGCGGTTACGAATGCCAAAGCGAAAGTCACGGCCGCGGAACTCCGTCTGAAAGACGCAACTGACGACAACCGAAGCGAGCTTCAGACTGCGCTGGAATCGGCCCAGGCGGAATTGATCCAAGCCGAAGCGAAAGTCAAGGAGGCACAACTCAAGCTCGATGAGCAGGAGGCAAAAGTGAAGAAAATCAACCAGACGATCAACTCCAAAGAGGGAGACGACCCCGATGAGGGAGCGAAATGAAGATGATCGATCCGGGTGAGTTCACTCCATCGAACTGAGTGCCACAGGCGGTCTGATCGCCTGTGGCATTTTTTTCATAGAACCTCTCTGAAAAGCGAGATACGATGGAAGCGGACACTGATTCCCGCCTTACGAAACGATTTTCTTTTGCAGTTGGTTAATCGATCAACCAGGATGTTCACATGCAGACGGTATTGATTGTCGATGATGACCGCACCGTGTTAAAACTGGTGACACGAGCATTGCGTGAGCTTGACGTTTGCGTATTCACAGCGAGCAATGCACGCGAAGGACTCGAACAACTCCGCGAACGTAGTCCTGATGCAATCTTGCTGGACATCATGCTGCCCGATGATTCCGGACTGGAAATCGCGCAGGAGATTCGAGAATTCGACTCCCGATTACCTGTTATTTTTATAACCGTGTCTGATGATAGCGATGTTGCGATCGAGGCAATGAAGCTCGGTGCGTACGAATTTTTGCTCAAACCTTTGCACGTTGAGAACGTTCGATCGGTCGTCGAACGAGCGTTAGAAGTCCGCCGAATGATGCAGGTACCCGTCCAGATGGCGGACAGTGAACACGGCGAAGTCGCATTGGAGGAAAACCACGATGCACTGGTCGGACGCAGTTCCGGGATGCTCGAAGTGTACAAAGAAGTCGGACGGGTGGCCGCACAGAATGTCTCGGTATTGATCTGTGGCGAAAGCGGGACCGGCAAGGAGTTGGTCGCGCGGGCAATTTATCATCACAGTCAGAGAAAAAACGAAACATTCCTGGCCGTCAATTGCGCCGCTCTGTCGGACACCCTGCTCGAAAGCGAACTGTTCGGTCACGAAAAAGGCTCGTTCACAGGGGCAGATTACCTGAGAATCGGAAAATTCGAACAATGTAAGGGAGGCACGATCTTTCTCGATGAAGTGGGAGATATGTCACCTTTGACGCAAAGCAAGGTCTTGCGGTTATTGCAGGAGCAAAAATTTGAGCGGGTCGGAGGTACCGAAACCATTCAAACGGACGTCCGCATCATCTCAGCGACAAACCGGGACCTGGAGCAGATGATCGAGGAGGGAGGATTTCGTCTGGATCTGTTCCATCGACTGAACGGATATCAGATCAAATTGCCTCCGCTCCGCGACCGGGGTGAAGACCTGGAACTGCTCATCAATCATTTCCTCGCGCGTCTGAATGCAGAACGAGCAACCAGGATTCGGGGGATTTCTCCGGAGGCATTGCAAATTCTGAAGGAGTATGCCTGGCCGGGGAATGTGCGCGAATTGCAGATGGTGATCAATAAGACGGTGCTGAAAGCAACCGGTCCGATCCTGGTCCCGGAATTCCTGCCCGATTCGATCGTTCGCAGCGAAGTTGCCGAGAATTCAGCGACGGTGGGCAACTTGAACAGTGATCTGCGGCACTTTATCGACGTGCGCGAGTCGGCGGGCTCCAACGATTTATATGCCGAAGGGCTGGAGATGTTCGAAAGATATCTGCTGACGCGAGTTCTACAGGAGCTGGAGGGGAACCAGTCAAAGGCGGCTGAAAAACTGGGGATCACGCGCGGCAGTCTG
The DNA here is from genome assembly GCA_035513495.1 of Planctomycetaceae bacterium. Classification (GTDB taxonomy): domain Bacteria; phylum Planctomycetota; class Planctomycetia; order Planctomycetales; family Planctomycetaceae; genus DATKCB01. The sequence continues at coordinate 7,212 of DATKCB010000456.1, forward strand.
AGGCATAAAATTCGCACGCTCGGGATCTCGATCGATTTCGTGGTGCAATCGGGTTCCCCCTCCAGTCTTTCGAGCGAGGCAGCCAATCGTGACTGATTCGTGCTTACAACCAAGTCCGAATCGACAACATTCCGTTCCCATCAGATGGAAGTTGCTGGGAACGACTGCGGTGATCGGCGCGGTCGCGGCGACGATCGCCATTATCGCCTTGAACAGAATTCAAATCTTGAATCATAATCTGACTCAGACAGTCAATACCCTGGCGACTACTTCGAAACTGGCGTCGCTGATCAAAGGCGATTTGATTTCCGTTTCGCGTGCCGAACGAAATATGATGCTGGCGCAGAGCGAGGACGGGACCAGACGATTTGCCGCTATCGTCGAAGACGCGTCCGCCACGCTGGACCGAAGACTCGCAGAACTTCTCGCGATCATCGATCGGGACAACCGTTATTTCCTCAATCTCTTTTCGGAACGATGGGAGGAGTGGCGTAAAAACCACAAAGACGTACTTCGTTTTACCGAAATGGATTCCGACATCGAGGCACACAAGATCTCCCTCGGCGATGCGCAGCAAGCCATCGATCGGCTGAATCAATCACTCGGTCAGATCAATGAGGAAGCGGAACGAAATCTCGATTCGGCGAAACGTGCGGAAGATCTTCAGGAGTTCGCCAACCAATCGGAAATACTTCGGTTAACCTCCGCGATCTCGCAAGTCTCACTCCAGATGCAGCAGGCGGAATCGAGATTGATTCTCGCTTACACACCCGACGAAATGCAGCGATTCGAAGAGATGTTCGACCCGCTCCAGCAGAAGCTCGCGGAATTGATCGACCACTTGAAGCTTGCGATGAAAGACAATCATTCGATTGCAACGACGGAACTGGAACAGGCTCTACGCGACTATTTGAATGCAAATACCAGGATTCGATTCACCGCCGGCGAGAAAACCAATTATCTGGCGTACCACTTTGTGTACGACGTCGGCGCCCCGATCGCGAATCAGTGCGAAGCTTTACTCGACGGTCTCATCGAAAGAAACGAACAACAGATGCAGGAGCATCGCATCGCCAGCCAGCAAACGTACGAATCGGCCCGAGATACGCTGTTGGGCATCAGTATCCTGGGGATACTCATCAGCGTCTCCCTTTCAATTTACACGGGCCACAGTATCGCAAGTCGTTTGAGCGCTCTGAGCCGTCATGCGAAGTCCATCCAGATGACGGGCGACCTCTCGCAGCCGACCCCCCGATCGGGTACCGATGAAGTGGGGTCGCTCGCGGAATCGTTCGAACAGATGCGGCTGTCGTTGCATCAATATACCGAGAGTTTGACCGCCCAGGCCGAGAATCTTGCGGAACTGTCGCAAAGTCTCGAATCGCAAAATCAGGAAATGGAGCAGTTCGTTTATACTGTTTCTCACGACCTGAAATCTCCGCTCGTCTCGTGCAAAGGACTGCTCGGCCTTCTGAAGGAAGATCTCAACGATCAGGATTACGGGGCGGTCAACGATTCCGTCGAACGCCTCGAACAGGCGACCGATCAATTGAATCAGATCATTGAAGATCTCCTGATGTTGAGTCGCATCGGACGCAAATCGCTCAAGCTGACAAATGTCGACGTGCACGAACTCGTTTGCGAACTGATCGACGAACTCGATGATCGGATCGCAGAAGCGGGAGTGCAGATCGACGTCAGCCAGCACCTCCCCAAAGTGATTGCCGATAAAACTGATACCCGGCGGGTCTTCGAGAATCTGCTGACGAATGCGCTGAAATATAGCTGCAACTGCGACGATCCAATCATCACGATCGGAGGAGCGAGAGATTCGAACGAGATCCGATACTTCGTCCGCGACCGGGGACCCGGAATCGATCCCCGATTTCACGAAAGGATTTTCGGTTTGTTTCAGCGACTCGATTCCGACCAACCCGGGACCGGTGTGGGACTCGCCTCTGTCGCCAAAATACTCAACTTGCACGGAGGACGAGTCTGGGTCGAGTCGGAACTCGGTCGGGGAGCAACCTTTTGGATCGCCTTCCCGGAGCGGGTCCAGTCCCGTGCTGAGTCCAGTTCGCAGGTCTTTCGTTAATTCTGAGGATATCAGCAAACCCGACGGAGAAATATGCTATTGTTTCAAAGCGTTGCGACGTTCGATCCGGCATCCACGGGCCGCGCCGAACTTCGAAACTGCAGGAATTCTGATGACAAAATCGCACGTAAATTTCTTACTCGTCGAAGACGATGACACTCACGCTCATCTCGTGATGCGAAGCCTGAAAAAGGCGCGGGTGACGAATCGAGTTTTTCGCGTCAAAGACGGACTTGAGGCAATCTCGTTCTTGCACCGCGAGGAGAAACATGCGGATTCTCCTCGACCGGACGTCGTGCTTCTCGATTTAAAGCTTCCGAAGATGGACGGTCACGAAGTCCTGGCGGAAATCAAACGAGACCCTGATCTGAGATTGATTCCGGTCGTGATCATGACCACTTCAGACGCCGAGTCCGATCGGGAACTTGCCTACGAACATCACGCCAACAGCTACGTCGTCAAGCCGGCCGATTTTGACAAGCTCTGCAAACTCGTGGACGATTTGAGTCTGTACTGGAGCGTCTGGAACGAATCGCCATTCGGAGAGTAAGCCTCTCTTCGGTCAGATCGCCGGCGAGCGAGCCGACGAATTCCCTACCCGCGCTGAGATCGTGCCTCTTACTTAAAAAAATGAAAATCTATGCCCATCGAGCGAGCGATTCGGATTCTGTTGGTTGAAGATAATGCGACCCACGCGCACGTCATCGAACGACATTTGAGAAAAGCGGGAGACGGGATCGTCTACGATCGATGCGAGCGTCTGGAGCCGGCGCTGGAACGACTGAAATCCGGAGAGATAGATGTCTTACTTCTGGACTTGAGCCTGCCGGATAGCGAACTGAGCGATACTTTGCCGAGGGTCGTTGCTGCCTCGAGTGAACTTCCGGTGATCGTACTGACCTCGATCGACGACATTGAATTCGCAACGCGCGCCGTCAGCCAGGGCGCTCAGGATTATCTGGTCAAGTCCGACATTAACGGGCCGCTTCTGATCCGTTCGATTCACTATGCCATCGAACGCAAGAAAACGCAGGAACGGCTGGAATCGTACGCGGCCGAACTCGAGAACAGCAACCACCAACTCAAAGGCTTTGCACACACCGTCGCGCACGAAGTCAAATCTCCGCTGACGGTCGTCTCGGCGTGTCTGCAGATTCTGGAACAACACTACCGCGCGCAAATGAGTCTGGAACACTGGGGACTGGTTGAAGAAGCGAACACGGCGCTCGAGGGGTTGACCGCGATGGTCAACGATCTGCTCGACTTTTCGCGAATGAGTTCGAACCGTCCAAGCTTTGAACAGGTCGATCTGGAAGCTGTATTTTACCATGCTTACGTTTGTCTGCGTCCTGCAATTAAAGAATCTTGCGCGATCGTCACACACGACCCGCT
>DATKCB010000457.1:0-6939 GCA_035513495.1 Planctomycetaceae bacterium
CGAAGAAAAACGGAACAAACTCAAATCGGCACTGCTCGAGGAACTGAAGGAAGGCGATTTGAGGAAGGGGATCGTCAAGAATATCGCCGATTTCGGGGCGTTCGTCGATCTGGGTGGGCTGGACGGCCTGCTGCACATCACCGACATGAGTTGGGGCCGAATCAACAATCCTCGCGAAATGGTCAAGATCGACGAGGAAATCGAAGTCAAAATCCTCAATATCGACCGCGAAAAGGAAAAAATAGCGCTGGGATTGAAGCAGAAATTCCCCAGTCCGTGGGACAACGTCGCGACAAAATACCCCGTCGGTTCGAAAATCTCCGGTGAAGTCGTCAACGTGATGTCCTACGGAGCATTCGTCAAATTGGAAGATGGGATTGAAGGACTGGTCCACATCAGCGAAATGTCGTGGACGAAGCGAATCAATCATCCGAGCGAGATGGTGAATGTCGGAGAGGTCGTGGAAGTGGTCGTCCTGAACATCGACACCAACAAACAGGAAATTTCACTGGGAATGAAGCAGACGCAGCCGAATCCCTGGGATCAGGTTGCTGAGAAATATCCGCCCGATGCGCGAGTTAAGGGAGTCGTCAGGAATCTCACGAACTACGGAGCCTTCATCGAACTGGAAGAAGGGGTCGATGGATTGTTGCACGTCAGCGACATGTCGTGGACCCGCAAAATTTCACACGCCAACGAAATGCTGAAAAAAGGGGACGAAATCGAGTGTCTCGTCCTCTCGGTCGATGAAGAGAGAAAACGGATCGCCCTGGGGCTCAAGCAAATGGCCGAAGACCCGTGGGAAACCCATATTCCCGAAAAATATCAGCCGGGTAACATCGTGACGGGACAGGTAACAAAAATCACGAATTTTGGCGTTTTTGTCCAACTCGAAGAAGAACTGGAAGGCCTGCTTCACGTTTCGGAACTGGGTGCCGAGGGAGTGGATACCCCGGAAGAAATTGTGAAGGTGGACCAGGAAATCCAGGTTCGAGTGTTACGAGTCGATACCTCCGAGAGGAAGATTGGTCTCAGTCTGAAACTCGAACCGGATACCGAAGAACTCGTCGGTCAGGCAGCGCCTGAAGCCGGAGCGTCCGCAGCCACAAGAGAAGAGCTTCGAGGTGGAATGGGAGCTGAAGCGGGACCCCTGTTTTCCATGCCTCTGGCTGAGGTGTCAGAGGACGCGAGTTTAGGGCAATCTGAGGAGATGGGTAAAACCACTACGGCAAATGATGATGGAGAATCCTCCGAAGAAACTGATGCTGCCTCAGAAGAAGCTGTGTAAGCCTTTTATTTATAACGCCTTAAGCGGATTCAAACGCGACCCGAAAGGGTCGCGTTTTTGATTTTTGGTCCAAAGTCGAGATAAAACCCCGAAAATCAAATTTTTTTTCTTGGACATCACCCTCTCGGATGGTTTAACTTTGAACGCTTTGGCTTTCGTCGAGATTCGCTAACGGTTGCAATTTATGTCGCTCATGTCCGATTTGCTTACCTATTTTCCGATGTACCTTCATATCTAACATATCTAAGCACAAATCTGTCGCAATTTATTTCCTCTGTTCGTCCCTATAAGTCGAATACTCATCACAGTCTGGTCGAACCGTCAAGGTCACTACAACGCAATATCTCAACGGCTTTTAACAATTCGTACCCTCAGTTTTTGGAGAACGGTTAGACAAGCGAGGCTAAACAGGTCGATATCTAAAACTGGCCGCAGGATGTCAGGCCTTTGTGTGAGGCGATTGAGGCTGCATGGTTGCAAGGCAATCAGGAAGAGAGCCGCTAGATCGCCCCTTGATTGTCAAAGGTAATCCACAATTACAGGCCACATCATCTTATGCATGCCACTCAAAAACGTGAATCGTCGGTTCAATCTCCCCTGGAAACCTACCTCCGCGAGATCAACCGAACCGCTCTCTTGACTGCTGACGAAGAAAAAGAACTCGCGTACGGAGTTCGCTCCGGGGATCTCGGTTCCCGGGATCGCATGGTTCGCGCGAACCTGCGTCTGGTCGTGAACATCGCCCGATCGTACACCAATAGAGGTTTGCCGATTCAAGATCTGATCGAAGAAGGGAATCTGGGTCTGATGCGCGCGGTCGAGGGATTCGATCCGACCATGAACACCCGCTTCAGTACCTATGCCAGTTACTGGATCAAACAGTCGATCAAACGGGCGATCGTCAATACTGCCAAGACGATTCGCGTTCCGGCTTACATGGTCGAACTGCTCTCCAAATGGCGTAAAATGACCGCCGAATTGCAGGACCAACTGGGTCGCACACCCACCCAGGAAGAAGTCGCAAAGGCTCTGCAGATCTCCAAGAAGAAACTCAAGATCGTCAAACGCGCGATTCAACTCTACAACTCCACTCCGCAATCCTCGGAACAGGCCGACGACGGCTGGTCGCTCAGTGAGATTGTCCCCGATGAGCGAGTCAAAGCTCCGCAGGACGAGATGATTGAGAATGACAATCTCAAACTCATCTACGAAGTGATGGAAGGAATGGACTCGCGCGAAGCGGATATTCTCCGCATGCGATTCGGACTCGACAACACCGAGCCGATGACGCTCAAGGAAATCGGCGAAACTCTCGGGCTGACTCGCGAACGCGTCCGGCAGATCGAAAGCGAGATTCTCAAAAGGCTCGCTCAGCATCTGAACGGTGAAAAGCGGTAGAGACCGGAAACGAAGCGCGAGACGTTTTCTACGGTATGCTCGCAGGGGCTTGGAATCCGTCGAGCAGTAACAATCCGTCGATCGCGACGATCTGTCTCCAGATTTCCCCCAACGCTTCGACGTATTCCTGATTGAAACCCGTGTAGCTTCGCTGCACGGAGAGGAATTGAAGAGAGTTAATTTCCTCTGCCGCGAGCGCCTTCCGGCTCAAATCCAGAGTCTCCCAACTGGCGGGCAGGATCTCGGTATTGAATTTCATCACGCGAATTCTCTGTTGCGCGTAACCGCGAAACACATCCGCCAGCTCGCGTTCCAGTGATTTTCGCACCCGCTCGACCTCGTGCGAGGCACGGATCCACTCGGCTTCTGCTGCGCTGATGTTGCCCTGGTTTTTGTTGAAGACAGGAATCGGCAGGCTGACCTGGACATTCGCAATCTGCCGGTTGGTCTCAAAATTATGCATCGTCCCCGCCTGAAGCGTGACATCGGGAATCGGCTCGGCTTTGGCGCGCTGCCAGACTGCTGCCGCGCGATAAACTCCCGCTTCCGCTTGCGCAATCGATGGAGATGACTCCAGCAGCCGCGAAAGTGCACTCTCCCAGTCGAGATCGGGAACGTCCGCTTCGAGATCGCCCGCGACGATCAACTCCCCCTCTTGGTGGATTCCGGCCAGAACTTTCAATCGTCGCGAGATCGCTTCTCGCTCGACTTTGAGGGTTTCCAATTCGAGATGCACGCGTTCTCGTTCGAGTCGGGCCTGTAGAACGTCGATTCTCGAACCTTGCATTCCCTGCAATCGCCGCTCGGTCTGCGTTTGCGATTCGATCGCAATGTTCAGCAGATCTTCCGCCAATTGAATTTTTCGATTGACGGTTAACAGGTCGTAATACTCGCGGCGAACTCCGTTGACGATCCGAAACTCCTGAGCAGACACCACTTGCTCCGCCTGCTGCTGTTCGCGGAAAGCGACGGCCCGAGAGAGTTCCAGCTTTCCACCCGTGATGAACTGCTGGGAAACATAAAAGCCCTGCATTCCTGCAGTTCCTCCGCTTCCGATCTCCTGGCCGGAGTATCCCAGGACTGGATTCGGGTAGAGTCCTGCCTGCTGCTGTTTGCCGTAGGCTTTCCAGGTTTCGGCACGCGCCTGTACGAGCGTGGGATTGTTTTCGAGCGCGAGTTTCTGCAATTGTTCCAGAGAGAACCCGGGATCATTCGCGTCTGGAACCGGGAGACTTCTCGGCTCGATCCCCGAGACTGGTTCTTGAGGCAGACCGATCGATTCGCTGGCAAGCATCGCGAAGAACAGAAGCAGAATTGATCTTGAACACATCCGCATCCACCATTCCCAATGACAAAAAATCCCGCCTGTGACGGGTTGTCGCACACACTCGCTTAGAAACCTGAATCGGCTGCTACTCTTGGAAATATCAACTCAATTGCCAGAGACTCGATTTCCGGAACATCCGGAAAATCCGTCACAATCGTGATAAGTTCGCGCGGTCAGGTGGAGAGCGGAACACACATCGAAGCGGGAGTCGCCTCAGAAATTGAGGGAGGAAATTGCGGTAGAAATGGATTGGGTGGGCTGAGGCGTTGGGAGGGTGAGGGAAGTTTTCGTGGTCAAACAAAAAACCGGAGCGGTAAACCGCTCCGGTGATTTGAGAAATAGAACGAATCTCTAAAGGACGAGTAAAGAAATTCCTTCCGATTTCAGTGTAGTATATCCCTAGGTGAATTCCACGTGATCATTATACACGCACCATTTGTTCGTGGCAATAAAAAAGTTTTGTTGTCAGCCTGCTTTTCGGTTATCTTGAGTCTAGAATCCTTACACCCCGCTCGATCCTGCCTGAACACCCACCATCATGCGTTTTCTCTGTCTCCTCGTGATTTCGGTGCATACCTCTCAGGGGTTAGCCATTGCACCTCCCGACTTTGACTCACAGATTCAACCGATCTTGAACGATCGCTGTACAGCCTGTCACGGTGAGAGCGAACGGAATTCGGGGCTGGCGCTGCAATCTCTGAGCCACCTGAAACTTGGGGGAGACCGATCCGATCTGGTGGTCCCGGGAAAAAGTACCGAAAGCCTCTTGTATCGGGTCCTCCTTAAGGACGAGGACGTCGCTCGGATGCCGCTCGACGACGATCCGCTCGCGCCGGAACAGATCGAGTTGATCAAACAATGGATCGACGCCGGTGCTCCGGGATTCAAAGAAACGCCAGCGGCTAAACGGATCGTCAAATCTGATCACTGGTCCTTTCAACCAATTCGGCGTGTTCCGGGCCCGACACCGGCGAGAGACGATCTTGTCCGAAATCCCATCGATGCCTTCGTGCTCCAATCGCTGGAAGAGCAGGGGATCGAGCCTTCCCCCGAGGCCGATCGCGCGACTCTGATTCGCCGCTTGTCTCTCGATCTGCTCGGCTTGTTGCCTACGCCGGAAGAAACGGAACAATTCGTAGCAGATGCTCGTCCCGACGCCTACGAACAACTGGTCGACCGGCTGCTCACATCGCCTCACTTCGGGGAACGCTGGGGTCGCCACTGGCTCGACGCCGCCCGCTACGCTGACTCCAACGGATATACGATCGACGGAGCCCGCAGCATCTGGCCCTATCGCGACTGGGTCGTCGACGCCTTCAATCGAAACCTGCCGTTCGATCAGTTCGTGATCGAACAACTCGCCGGTGATCTCCTCCCGAATCCGACGCGCGAGCAGCTCATCGCCACCGGGTTTCATCGCAACACCCTGATCAACGAAGAGGGTGGGACCGACAAGGAGCAGTTCCGCGTCGAAGCGGTGGTCGATCGGGTGAGTACGACGGGGACTGTCTTCCTCGGGCTGACCGTCGCGTGTGCGCAGTGCCACACTCACAAGTACGACCCGATCACTCAGCGCGAATTCTACGAGATGTTCGCGGTGTTCAATCAATGCGACGAACCCAACCTCGATCTCCCGACTCCCGAACAGGAACAACAGAAGACAGCGCTCGCCAAACAACTCGCGGCAGCGAAGCAGGCGATCAAAGACTATGAAACCGAAACCAACATCGTCGATTCCACCGAGCAGATTCTCGAAAAATTTACCGGTTGGAAACAAGAACGAGAAGGATTCTGGGCGAAGCTCTCGTTGACCAAGGTCTCGGCCGTCGGACAAACGCGATTCGAAAAATTGATCGACGAGTCGTGGCTGGTCAAAAACCCCGAAAACCACGAGACCTACATTCTCGACTGGATCAGCCCCGTTGAGAATCTGCGCGTCGTCCGAATCGAAGCCCTGACTCACGAGAGTATCAAGAATAAAGGCCCCGGACTCACCGAACACGGGAATTTCACCCTCAATGAAGTCACGCTCGAAACCGCTGACGGCACACCAATCAAATTCGTCCGCGCCCAGGCCGACCACTCGCAACCGGGCGGCGAAGCCGAAAAGTCCATCGACGGAGACCCCAAAACATTCTGGGCAATCAACGCGGGGGGAGACAATCAGCACAGCGACCGGGAAATCCAACTGATCATCGATCCGGCTCAATCGATTCCCACGGGGACGAAATTACGTCTCAAGCTCCAGCAGGCGTATGGAAACTCACCGTACCTCATTGGCCGGTTTCGCGTTTCGGTTTCATCCGCCCCCGAAGAGTATCTGCACATTCCGCTGCTCACTCGACGCACGTGGGAACAGGCCGAGAAATGGGACGACGAAAAGTTTACCGCCGAGATCAAATCTCATCTGCAGAAACTCGACCCGGCTCGAAAACAACTCGAGGACGCGATCGCAAAACTCGATGCAGAGATCAAATCGCTGAACGCCCAGATCACCAGGTCGATGATCCTCAGAGAGCAATCCACCCCGCGCGAAACCTACATGCACATTCGAGGAGATTTTCTCCGTAAAGGCTCGGTCGTCAAACCGGACGTCCTGGCGGTCCTGCACGATCTTCCCTCCGATGTCACCGAACCGAATCGTTTGCAATTCGCGCGATGGCTGATGTCGCCCGAAAATCCGCTTACCGCCCGCGTGACGGTCAATCGCTTCTGGCAGCGACTGTTCGGACTCGGCTTTGTCGAGACCGAAAACGATTTCGGCACCCAGGGAGAGCAACCCACGCATCCGGAACTGCTCGACTGGCTCGCGTCGGAATTCCTCCAGAACGGCTGGAACGTCAAGCAGACGCTGAAACAGATCGTCATGTCGCACACGTATCGGCAATCGTCCCACCAGCGCGAGGACCTGCTCGAACGCGATCCG
>DATKCB010000458.1:0-3457 GCA_035513495.1 Planctomycetaceae bacterium
GGGTTCCATGATCAGTTCCAAGGTTACCTGCGTATTGCGCGGAACGAGCTTGCCGTCCTCGACAATCGGATCTGATTGGGCGAACAGACAGAGAACCGGCGAAATCGTAATCGCGAGACAGATTAGAATTCGCATGTCAAAGTTCTCCTGGGGTGAAGAATGAGAGGCGAACCGGATCCTAACATACTCTCGCCTCGGGATGAACAGGAATCGAATCGTACGTTTCGATTCGCTACGAGATGTGGATCGATTCGCGATTCAGGAAGAACGGCATCAGATCGGCTCCCGATGAGAAGCCGACTGGTGACGCCGCCGCGATCACTTCGTTGTACTGTGTCGATTCGTCGGGTGTCACGCCCTGTCCGCACAGCGCGAACGGGCAGTCGCCGTGACTGTGCGTTTTCGTTCTCAGAAACGTGGGGTGGTCCGGCGAGATCAGCAGTCGGTACCCGCTTTGCGACTTGAGCCAATCGTGGAGCGGGCCGACGATGTGCCGGTCGATTTGCTCGACCGCTTTGATTTTCTCTTCCACTTCACCTTCGTGTGAGGCTTCGTCGGTCGCTTCGACGTGGACGACGACCAGGTCGGTCTCGCCTTGTAACGTCTCGATCGCCGCACGCCCCTTGGCTGCGTAGTCGGTATCGAGATAGCCGGTCGCTCCCTCGACTTCGACGATCTTCCAGCCGAGGAGCGAACCGAGTCCGCGCAGCAGATCGACCGCCGTGATGACCGCACCCGTCTTGCCGAATTTCTCGACAAACGGCTCCAGTGCGGGAGCTTTCCCCTGTCCCCACAGCCAGATTCCGGACGAAGCGAGTGCTCCCCGTGCCTGATTACCCGCATGCTCTCGAAAGAGGGCTTCGCTTTGAGACATCAAATTTCGCAGCAGTTCGGACCCGGTCCCTCGGGGAAGTCCGGCGGCGACGGGCTGATCGGTCAGGTCGTGCGGGGGGACGGTTTGAGTGTCTTCCGCGAAGGGGGACGGTTCGCCGCGGCCGCGCCAGATCAGCAGATTCCGGTAACTGACTCCGGGATAGAACTTCCAGTGCGGATCGCCGCATTGCGACTTCTGCATGAGCTGAATCAACTCGGCTCCCAGATCGTTGGGGATCTGACCCGCGGTAAACGATTTCATGATTCCGCCGGCGATCGTGACGAGATTGCAGCGAATCGCCCAGTCGTCGGGGGCGAGCTCAATCCCTTGCGCGGCCGCTTCGAGCGGTGCGCGGCCGGTGTGATACTTGAGGGGGTCGTATCCGAACAGCGACATCGTGCCGACGTCCGATCCGGAGGGCATCGACGCGGGGACGTTGTCGGTCCGACTGACGATTCCCAGGCGGGCGACTTCGTCCATGTGGGGAACGTGCGCCGCCTCGAGCGGAGTTTTCCCGCCGAGCGAGGGTTGCGGTTCGTCGGCAACTCCGTCCGGAATGACCAGCGCGTATTTCATGTGCGAGTTTTCTCGGGATTATGAGTGTGATACTGGGCGAGATGATACTCGGAAGATTCCTCGCGTGAAACCGACCGATCGGTCTTCAGCGGCACACGAAATCCGATTTTTACCCGGTTTTCACAGAGGAGGCCGGACTCGGCTCGATTGCATCCTGGGAGGAATCGTGTAAAAATACCCGGCTCAAGATTTTCTCTCAGCACACTTTCGACTCAGGATTTCGTCCGATGCCCTTGAAACGCGACAATCTGGAACGACAACTCGAATTCGCCCAGCAGAAACTGGATGCTGCCGCGAGCGAACTGACCGCAGCGGGTATCGCCGAAAAAGACCTGAAACGGCAACCGAGATGGAAGGCCGCCAAGGCCAACTATCGAGCCATCAAAACCCGCCTGATGAGCGTCAGTGCTAAAGAAGCGATCAGCGCAGCGAAGGCAGAAGCGGAATAACCTCCCGTTTGATTCAGATGGGTCTGTGATCGAGCCTCCCTCGAAGAATTATCCTTCGAGGGCCTGCTTCAGATCGGCGATCAGGTCGTCCGGACTTTCGATTCCGACTGACACACGCACCGTCCGGGTGCTGATGCCCGCCTTGCGTCGAGCCGATTCTTCCATCGACAGGTGCGTCATGCAGTCCGGCGCGCAGATCAACGATTCGACCCCGCCGAGCGACTCCGCCAGCATGAACAGTTTGGTCTGGGTACAGACCCGCTCGGTGTCGGACTTGTCCCCCTTGATGTCGAAGCTGAGCATCGCGCCGAACCCGAACTGCTGTTTTTTGGCCAGTTCGTGCTGCGGGTGGCTTTCGAGACCCGGGTAGTAAACAGTCTCGACGTTCGGATGCCCGTCGAGGAAGCGGGCAATCGCCATCGCTCCCTTCTGGTGGGCCTCCATCCGAGGACCGAGCGTTTTTACGCCTCGTAACACCAGCCAGGCATCGAAGGGAGAGCAGGCGAGTCCCAGCGCATTGACCAGATAATCGATTCGCTCGGCGTGCGAGTCTGTTTTCGTCACGATGCAGCCCCCGACCACATCGCTGTGACCGTTGAGATATTTCGTCGTCGAGTGCATCACGATATCGACGCCCAATTCGAACGGACGTTGAAGATACGGAGAAAGAAACGTATTGTCGGCGACGGTGATCGCTCCGCACTTCTTGGCGATCGCGACAACCGCTGCGATGTCGGTCAATCGCATCAGGGGGTTGGAGGGGGTCTCGATCCAGATGCCCTTCGTTTTATCAGTCACAGCGGCTTGCACGTTCGCCGGATCGCACATATCGACGAATCTGAATTCCAGGCCCAGTCTGGTGAAGACATCGGCAAACAGACGGTAGGTCCCGCCGTAAATGTCCTGCCCGGCGATGATCTGATCGCCGGGTGCGAACAGGTGCAGAATCGCCGTGATCGCGGACATTCCGGTCGATGTCGCCCGGCAGGAGATTCCCCCTTCGAGAGCGGCGATGTTGTTTTCCATCGCCCGCCGGGTGGGGTTTCCGCTGCGCGTGTAATCGAACCCTTTCGTGGTCTTAAGATCTTCCCAGTAAAACGTCGAGGTGGGATAGATCGGTGTCGTGCAACTGTTGAACGTATTGTCGATATCGACCCCCGCATGAACGCAGCGGGTTTCGAAACTCAACTTCTGAGGGTCTGCCATCGGTGTCAATCCTTGTCGAAAAGCGGGAGAAGCGGCCCAGTTTACGCCATCCTCTCACGACAGACAACGAACCGGCCCGCAGGGATCATTGCTTCCCGTGAATTCCCATTAAATGTCCAAAAAACTTGCACAAATCCTTGAATTTCGGTTGGATCGAACCATCCGAAGGGAGATGATTTGAAGCCGGGCCGATCTCCGACAACCGAGTCAGCATGAAACGACCAGACTATCCCCGCGATCCCGCACAGGAGCAGCGTCTCTCCGCCGAACAACTGCGGGAATTTACGCAACAAATTCTGATCAAGAACCGGATGTTCCCCGGCGATGCCCAGACGGCAGCCGCCCGGATGGT
>DATKCB010000459.1:0-3529 GCA_035513495.1 Planctomycetaceae bacterium
CCCTGAACATGGGGATTTTGACATTGGACATGCCCCAAGGCTTGATTCACGAAACTGTTTATCGCTGTTAAGATGACCCAGTCTCATTTGGTCATCTTGCAAGATTGGCATCTTGCCACCTTACGTTTTCCTGGGATTCACCGTCTGTTTTGAAGTGAGCTGAACCGATTCAGGATTTTTTCCGGAATAATTTTTTTTGCACGTCTCCCTGTTGCGCAGATGTGGCCTCATGGAGGCCGTTGTCGGGATATAGGAAGTCGTACATGTTTTGTTCTCAGACGGGGACGATCCGCTCCCGGCTCGTTGGCTTTTGGTCCCTTTCTACCAAGAGTGAGATTGTTGCGCAACAAGCCCGCGAGCGGAATCTGCGGAGGGGTCGCACGGAGACGCTGTGACGCGGGCGTTTCGCTGAAGGACTTCGATCGAGAGGCGGAAGGCTGATCCGTCAGGAGAGTGAGTGTAGCGCCGAATTGATCTGAACTCCCCTCTCTCGTCGGAATGTTTGTCAGAGGAATACTCTGTCCGGCGTGAGTGAGTGCGTATCCGCCAGCCAGTCCACGCTTGGCGCAGAAAATTCCTGCGAATTTCGTTTGAAACTGCCTCTTTCGGCGGCGAAAGTGGATGAGTATGTTCACTTCCAGACACAAGTATACAAGGGCCATCTCATGAAAACTGCATTCACCATCTGTCTTCTGTTGATCGGAGGCATCGCGTGGGGACAAGGGGTCGAGCCGCTGGTCAATACGGTCATCGCGGAACCGTGCAAGGATGACGAGTACCTGCTGCAACTGTTCTGTCTGGGACAGGTTCCCGCAAATCACAATCAGGAGACTGTCAACATCCTGATCAATCACGGTTACGTCGTCGGATACAGCGAAGAACGTCGAAATCCCGTCTGGGCGGTCTATAAAGCGAGCGGCCTGTCAGGCACGCCGCTTGGTATCGAACGGGATCCGTTCTTCAGCCGCGACCTCAGAACCGAGGCGAAGGTCCACGGACAAACCTTTGGCGGAGGTATGGACAGAGGCCATATGGTTCCCAATGCAGCGATCGTGGGCCAGTACGGTGCGCTGGCTCAAATGGAGACGTTTCTGATGTCGAACATGTGTCCGCAGGCCAAAAACCTTAACCAGGGACCCTGGATGAGACTCGAAAAGTTCATCACGCACCTCGCGGAAGAACGCAAACACCTCTATGTTTTCTGCGGTCCCATTTTCGGCAGTTCGCCCGAGATCATCAAAAACGGAGCGGAACGAAAGATTCAGATCCCGGACAAGTTCTACATGATCCTGATCGATACCGACAAAGAGTTTACACTCAACTTCAACAGCAACAATCTGCCCCAGGTCGAAATGCTGGGTTACATTTTTCCTCAATCGGCCAATCGCAACGACGACTTTAAAGACCGGGACAAATTCGGAGCCTCGGTCGACGAAATCGAGGAAGCGACGAACCTGAATTTCTTTCCCGGTGCGGAGAAGATCGGCGGAAACCGGTGGAAGAAACTGGAAGAGACCAAGGTCATGCTGCACTGGGAGATCGAATAACGGTTCCCGCCGAGTACTACAGTTGGGCGAAAGTACTCCAGGTGCCGAAGAAATGACCGGAGATTTCTCCGAAAACAGGCCATTGCAAGCAGAGATTTGACTGCCGAGTTCAGGGAGGAAAGTTGGGGCAGTTCGGCCACCTCGCGCGATCAATTCGTTAAAATTCCTCTATTTGATACCGAAATCGCTCCAATTCGATGAACCTTCGCTGATCTTCCTCCGTTCGTAACTTAACATTGGATAGGGAGTGCTGTTTCGGGAGAGCCCTCTCGACGGGGTAAAGGAAGTGGCAGATGGAATCTTTGTTTCTCTGGTGTGCCGTCATCGGCGGATCGATTTTTGCCTTGCAGTTCGTGATGTTACTGATCGGACTGGAGGGCGGACACGATCTCGATGTGTCTGCTCCCGAACTTGATGTACCGGACGTGGATGTACCGGACGTGGATGTACCGGACGTGGATGGTGTTGACGATGTCAGCCACGTCTCCCTCAAGGATGCGGACCTCGATCTGGATCACCACCCCGATTCGTTCGCTCACTCGGATGGCTGGTTCGTGGGGATCATTACGTTCCGCTCCCTCGTGGCGGCGGTGGCCGTGTTCGGCTTGACGGGACTCGGAGCGACGAAGCACCTGCCGCCGGAAAAAGCGATCGCGGTCGCGTCGCTGGCAGGATTCGGAATGTTGTATCTGGTCGGCTGGGGTTTTAAACAACTCTATCAGTTACAAGCAGACGGCACGGTCAAAATGCAGGACACCGTCGGCTGCACGGGGACCGTCTATCTGACGATTCTCGGACAACATCAGGGAGCGGGCAAGGTGACCGTCAAGGTCGCGGAACGGACGATGGAGTATCGAGCGATGACAGCGGGAGAAACCCTTAAAACCGGAGCACCTGTCGTCGTCGTGAAAGTCATCTCGGAAGACACATTGGAAGTCGAATCACAACTCCCGGTCGAAACGGTGACATCGGGAACGCAACAGAATTTATAGATCTTTAGAGAGGTAACTCATGTACGCGATTCCGATGTTCATACTCGCGGCTGAGTGGGGAGACATCCTGTCGGGTTACGCGATGATACCGTTACTGGTTGTCGCGGCGATGGTGAGTCTGGGTCTGTTTGCCGCCAGCCGCTACAAGCGGTGTCCCAGTAATAAAATTCTGGTGATCTACGGGCGGGTCGGGACCGGACGGTCTGCGACCACGGTTCACGGCGGCGGAAAGCTGGTGCTGCCGATCATTCAGGACTATGCCTACCTCTCGCTGGAACCGATTCAGATCGAAGTGCCGCTGAAGGACGCACTGTCGAGCGAAAACATCCGCGTCAATGTTCCGTCAGTTTTTACCGTGGCCATCGGCACCGAACCGGAACAGATGCAGAACGCCGCGATTCGTTTGCTCGGCCTGGATAGCTCGCAGGTCAAGAAACAAGCGGAAGACATCATCTTCGGTCAATTGCGTCAGGTGATCGCGTCGATGAAAATCGAAGACATCAACCGCGACCGCGAACAGTTTCTGACCAGCATTCAACATTCGCTCGAGCCGGAGCTTCGCAAGATCGGCCTGGTGCTGATCAACGTGAACATTACCGATATCACCGATGAATCGGGATACATCGAGGCGATCGGGAAAAAAGCGGCCTCTGAAGCCGTGCAGAAAGCCCGCGGGGACGTTGCGGAAGAAGAGAAACTCGGGGAAATCCGCGTGGTCGGTGCCGAGCGGGACAAGCTGATTCAGGTCGCCAACGCCCAGCGAGAGCAGGAAATCGGGGTTCGGACGGCGGAGCAGGAGAGGACCGTGCGGGTGGCCGAGCTTTCGAAAGAAGAAGAATTCGGCAAGCAGAGAGCCTTGTTCGAGCAGGAAACGCTGGTTGCACAGGCGAATCGAGAAAAGCGAATTGCCGTCTCCAACGCGAATGCGAATGCATTCAAAGGGGAAGCCGAAGCCGATGCTCAAGTGGCCGAAGCGCAAGCCACTCTGCA
>DATKCB010000460.1:0-7483 GCA_035513495.1 Planctomycetaceae bacterium
GCCAACTGTGAAGGTGTGTGCCTGTCTCTTCCATCGCATAAGCGGGAGGCAGGGAACCATACACCTCGTGATAATTGAGAAAAGCCAATCCGATCCGTTTTAGATTGTTTCTGCAATAAGAAGGATAGAACTTGCCCCCTGGGCCTTCGGGTGAAAACCAATGAGACCACTGGGTAATTGAAAACGCCAACACCCCTAGAAAAACTGCCCAACTGAGACTCGCAACAATTATCTGCCTGAGAATGCGAACTCGATTCTGGTATCGGTCTTTGTTTTCCTCCGGTTCACTCATAGCGACTTCCTGGATGACCGTAATTCAATCTGATCTCGTATCACTTCTCCTGCAGAAACAAAAACGTCCCCAGCTTCGAGACGGTCAGAATATCTGTCCGGCCGTCGGCGTTGATGTCGGTCGCGATGACCTGCACGCCGACTCCCGACGATGCGTCGATTTCGTGGGGGATATATTTCACGCCGGAGTCGGTCCGTTTCAGTTCGAACCAGTACAGGACCGGATCGGCTTCGGGTTCGACGTCGCCGGTCGGTCCGTGCGCCCACATCCGTTTGCCGGTGACGATGTCGGGGAGTCCGTCGCCGTTGATGTCGGCCACATCGAGGGCGTGGGGCTGGGAGAAGGCGGCTCCGTATTTGGAGCGTTCCGACCGGTCCCCCATGATTTTGTGTTCGACGAACGTTTCGTCGGTCTGCTGCTCGAACCACGCGAGGCCCCATTCGTGCGCGTGCAGGCTCGTGATGACGTCGTTCCGACCGTCGCCGTTGACATCGACGGCGAACATCTGCGCTCCCCCCCGATCCTGGGAAAAGTGTCCGCGATGTTCGATCCAGAGTTGTGAGGAATCGGCCGGTTGTTCCCACCAGCCGTCGTTCAGGATCAGGTCGAGGCGGCCGTCGGAGTTGATGTCGCCGATCCCCGTTCCATGATAGAACTGCGGCCACTCCTCCTCACGGACGGACATGATCGGGTGAAACGTCCAGGTTTTCGTGGGGAATTCGGGATCGAACTTGAGCAGTCCCCACGCATTCTCCCAGTGACAGACCAGTTCGGGATGCCCGTCCCCGTCGACATCCTGAAACGGAGGCGACTCTCCGCGAATCCGTTCGAACACAAAATGCTTCGGCCAGTGTCCCGCTTTGCCCTGCGGATTTTCGTACCAGTAGGCGGTATGTTTGTGGACCCGCCCCAGCACGAGAATGTCGGGCCAGCCGTCTCCGTTAAAATCGTGGACGAACGAAAACATGCTGTCGGAAGGACTCGGTTCCGGAGGGAGCGCGACGGCGGGATAAAACTCGATGGTCTCGTCGAACCCCTGCCCCAGATAACAGAACGGCCCCGCGACGATGTCCTGGTGTCCGTCCCGGTTGAAATCACCGTGATTGATTCCGTCGCAGTAATATTTGTCGGTGAGTTGCCGTTTCTGAAAGCTGATCTTGCCCGGTTCATCCGGGCTTGCGAGTCCGCTCGTCGAAATCAGGATCGCAAGAACTCGACAGAATCTGGACATGATGAGGCGCTCTCGGACTTCATTGAAGCGATCAAAACAAACAACATTAAGTATAACCGTTCTATCAATTCTCCGGGCACTTCCATTTTCTTGTTCCTGCTTTCCTGCCTTTCTAATCATTGAAAAATTTGGATTAGGAAGCCAGGAAAGCAGGAATAATTTGAACAGGAGGGCACAGAGAAAACGGAGGCGTTTTTCTCTGTTCCCTCCGTTTCCTCCTGTTCAAACAAATCACATGAGGGTTCGTGAGTATGCTCTTCCATCCCCTGTCCCAGAAAAAATCCCGGGTGGGCAGGTTGATTGTAGGAAACGGTTTTCCAGGCGATCGATCGGGGCGTGCGTCAGGCTCACTCGTCTCCGGCTTCGAGCGGCGTGGCAGGGTCAATCTCGACGAGACTTTCGATCAACAAAGAAATCGGAAGGAGCATTGAATCCAGGCTTTGTCAGAAAACGGAAACCCGAAGCGTCAGCGAGGGGGGTTTCAGAGCGACGTCTCGGAATGCGCGCTCGCCCTCACTTACGATTCGGGTTTCCGTTCGGGGTTTTCCGATAAAGACTAAGATCGGGGCGGAACGGGAGCGAGATCCAATCTTTTGGCAGCCGCCCGGAACCGGTTCGTCATCTCGCGGACATGATGCCAGCGGTCTTCCGGTTCGCGCTCCAGTCCTTTCATGATGGTTTCTGCGATCTCCGGGTCGATGCCGGGGGCGTGATCCGAAATCGGATCGGGGGGTGAATTGATATGCTGCACGGCGGCGTCGATGCTGTCTTTCTTGGGCCAAGGCAGCCGTTTGGTCCACATTTCGTAGCACGAGACCGCATACGAATAGATGTCAATTCGTTCGTCGGTCGGTTTTCGTTTGATGAGTTCGGGGGCCATGTAGTTCGCGGTCCCCGTCCGATTGCCGGGTTTTTTGAACTCGGGCTGGTTGGGAACGACGAGGCCGAAGTCGATCAGTTTGACGTGATGGTCGGGGGTGATAATGACGTTTCGGGGACAGACATCGCGATGAATCCAGTTTTTTCCGTGGAAATATTCGAGTGCGTCACCCAGTTCGATCGAAAAGTTCAGACGCTGCGTCTGCATGACGTCGTCCTGGGTATCGATGTAATAACTCAGGCCCGACCCTTCGACGAACTCCATCACGAGGAACTGTTCTCGATTGAGCGTCCATCCCGTTTCGATGGTATGCACAATGTTGCGATGATCGAGGCCGAGAGCAATTTCTCCCTCGGTCGGTTTTTTGAGTCCGGTAAACCGTCGTTCGAGTTTCTCGGTTTTTTCCTTGTCGAGAACCTTCAAGGCGACGACGCGCCCCGTCATGACGTCGCGAGCGCGCCAGACTTTGGACATGGTTCCTTGACCGACGCGACCGATCAGATCGAATCGTTTGGTGAGATCGATCTTCTCGATTTTCGGTTTTTTCTCGAAGAACTTCTTGAGGAGTTCTAACATCGCGACAACCCCGACCAGCGCAGTCGAATTCAGGAGCGTTCAATATAACGCTGCGGAAGTCGCGACTCCACAGAGATTTTGGGGACTCCACGAAGTTGCGTCCGAACGAACTGCGATTATCGTCCGTTTTCGAGATAAGTGTACAGCGAAGAATCGTGCCGATAATCGTCGACAATGGCGGCGGCTTCTTCTGCGGAGAGACTCCCCGCACGAACCTGTTTCCCGGCCTGCTTTCGAATGTTTTCGACAACCTCGTTCGCGTCGTAATGGGCAAATCGAATCATGTCGCCGACTGTGTCTCCTTCAATCGTCCGAGTGATCCGGTACTGTCCGTTTTCTTCGATGTGAATATGGGCTTCATTGGGTTGGCCGAACAGGTTGTGGTTGCTCCCCATCACCTCCTGGTAAGCGCCGACGAAAAAGATGGCGAGATAGTACGGCTCGTCACCCGGATCGTGCAGCTCGAGGATCTCCTTGACGTCTTTCAGATCGACGAACTTGTCGATAATTCCGTCCGAGTCGCAGGTCACATCGACCATCGTCGCGATGTCGGTGGGAAGTTCGTTCAACCGATGGATCGGCATGATGGGAAACAACTGGTCGATCGCCCAGTGATCGGGGGCCGAGCGGAACAGCGAAAAATTGCATAAGTATTTCGAAGCCAGAAGTTTCTTGACGTCGTCGAACTCCTCGACCTGTATTTTGGCCTGCGTCGAACACTTCAGCGCCCTGGCGCAGATATCCCAGAACAGCACTTCCCCTTTGCCGCGATCTTCCAGACTGATCAGTCCGAGATTGAACTGCACGTACATTTCGTCTTTGTGGTCGAGCGCGTCGTGATAATATTCGCGGAAATTCTTGCCGTTGATGTTGTCGAAGATTTCCAACAGTTCGCGGATCACCTGCGGATCGTCGTCGTCGATCGTCACCTGCGGAGTGTTGTCGGCGAAGGTTTCGATTTCGTCCCAGATCGACGTAATGAACAGGGCGTGGGCGGACGTCATCACGCGGCCGCTTTCGGTGACGATGTTCGGCTCGGGAACGTCTTCGTCTTCGCAAACCGACTGGACGGTATAGAGTACGTCGTTGGCGAATTCCTGGATCGTGTAATTGACCGAGGCTTCGGAGTTGGTTTTCGAACCGTCATAATCGACCCCCATTCCGCCGCCGATATCCAGAAACTCGATCGGGTAATCGAGCGCCCTGATTTTGGCGTAGACGCGCGCCGCTTCCTTCATGGCGTTCTTCACACGTTTGATGTCGGTGATTTGCGAACCGATGTGAAAATGCAGCAGATTGAGCCGGTCGTCCATTCCGGCCTCCTTGAGCACGCGGAGACAATCCAGGATTTCCGAGGTCGTCAGTCCGAACTTGGCCGCTTCCCCTCCGGAGGCCGCCCACTTTCCCATTCCGCGCGAATACAGTTTCGCCCGCAATCCGATCAGCGGGCGGATTCCGGTTTGCTGAGATCGGCGAACGAGCATCTTCAATTCGTTCAGTTTTTCGATCACCACCACCACGCGCTTGCCGAGGCGGGTTCCCATCAGGGTCAGATCGATAAACGATTCATCCTTGAAGCCGTTACAGATCAGCAGCGAATCCGGCGACTGGTCGAGCGAAATTGCGGCGTACAATTCCGCCTTCGAACCGCATTCGACGCCGCAGTTGTACGCTGCCCCATCCTGGAGGAAGGTTTCGATCACCTCGCGACGGGGATTGACCTTCATCGGGATCACCGGGAAATGCCGTCCTTCGTATTCGTACTCGACGGCCGCCTGGCGGTAGGCGTGATGCAGCCGTTTGAGCTGACTGCTGAGAAGCTGCGGAAAACGGAGCAGCAGAGGTGTTTTGAGTTGTTTCTCGCGGACAAGCTCTTCGACGATCTCTGCGACGTCCGCTTCCTGAGAGGAATTTCTCTCGGTACGGACGACGAGATGACCGAGCGAGTTGACGTCGAAATATCCCGCTCCCCAATACTCGACACCATAGGTATGCAGGATCTTTTCGAGTACTTGTTGTTTCATCATATGACGAGCTTCCCAGTGGGAGGAAATTGCGAACAGACTTACCGAAATTGTATCGATTCGCGGCGGGAATGGGAGATTCACCGAACTCGAATCCGCGAGAATCGAAAATTGATTCGCTTGCTCCGGCGATCGACTCCGGGCATACTCGACCGGTCCAGTTCGACTCGTTCGAAATTCAGCCCTGGGGAATTTGTTGGTTATGAATGCGATCCGAACATTCTTATTGTTTTTCGTGCTGCCGTTTGCATTCTCGAACACCGATCTCTCGGCTCAGGAGAAGCCCCTGGCGTTCGTCAACGCCCGCATTCTGACGGCTGCCGACCAGGTGTTCGATCCGGGAACCTTGATTGTCGAACGGGGAAAAATTCTGGCAGTCGGACCGGCCGATTCCATCCCCGCTCCGGCGGGAACCACAGTCATCGATCTCACCGGTCAGACGATCATCCCCGGACTGGTCGACAGTCACTCCCATCTGGGAGTCTACTCGAAGCCCGGCGTGAAGGCGAACAGCGACGGGAACGAAATGACCGGACCGATGCAGGGCATCGTTCGTGCGATCGATTCGCTGAATCCGTTCGATCCCGGGATTCGCATGGCCAATGCGGGGGGAATCACCACGGCAAACATCATGCCGGGGAGCGGCAATCCTGTCGGCGGACAGACGATCTACGTGAAGTTGCGCGGGAAATCGATCGAGGAAATGCGATTTGCAAATCCCGATGAGTCCGAAATGAGTCCGATCTACGGCGGGCTCAAGATGGCCAATGGAGAGAATCCCAAGCGGTCGTACGGGGGAAAAGGGCAAGCTCCCGGAACGCGCATGAAGGTCGCGGCGATTCAGCGTGAGGCATTCCTCAAGGCGAAAAACTACCAGCAGAAATGGATAACTTACACGCGGAAAAAAAATGCGGGGGAAGAAGTCACCCCTCCCGAGCGCGACTTGAGCCTCGAGCCGCTCGTCGAAGTCCTCGAGGGACGGCGGACCGTCCACTTCCACTCGCATCGTGCCGACGACATCCTGACGACGCTGCGGCTGCGCGAGGAGTTCGGTTTCGACCTCGTGATCCAGCACGGCACCGAATCGTTCAAAGTGCTCGATCAGATCGCCGCCTCCGGCGTGCCCGTTTCGATGACGATTCTCGACAGCCCGGGCGGAAAAGCCGAAGCGGTCAATTTGATCGAGGAGTGCGGAAAGCAGATGCACGACAAGGGAATTAAGGTCCTCATCAACACGGACGATCCCGTCACGGACAGCCGGTTGTTTCTGAGAACCGCGGCGATTGCGGTCCGGGGCGGACTGCCTCCCGATGTGGCTCTCAAGGCAATCACTCTTCATTCCGCCGAGGCGATGCGTCTCGACGATCGGATCGGTTCACTCGAAGCCGGCAAAGACGCCGACTTCGTCGTCTTGTCCGGCGCACCGTTCAGCGTTTATACGCGCGTGCTGCAGACATACATCGACGGAGAAGTCGTATTCGATCTGGAAAAAGATTCCGACCGGCTGTTTCAGGAGGGTGGGTTCGGACTCCTCGACGCAGCGCTGGTGCCGCCGCGATTACCTCTGATCCCATCGTCGACGCATCCCGGTATTCCCCCCGCAGCCGATGGAATCAAACTCGGCGACGAGATCAACGAATTTGTGATTCTCGCCGACCGTTTGCACTCGGTCGCGAAACCGACGATCGAACAGGGAGCGGTCCACGTGCGCGAGGGAAAGATCGTCTACACGGGTCCGCAGGAAGGATTTCTGATTCCCGACGGAGTTCCTTTCGTACGGGCCAAAACAGTCACGCCCGGATTGATCGACGCGCACTCGATGGTTCCGCTTTCCGGAGAATACAACATTCCTGCCGATCAGGATCAGGACGAAGCGAGCGATCCCAACCAGGCCGATGTCCGCGTCTTGGATGCATTTAATCCTTCCGAACCGCTGCTGCAGTTCCTGCTGGAGAACGGAGTGACCGTCGTTCATGCGTGCCCGGGACGGCGTAACGTGATCGCCGGACAGACCGGAATTTATCGCACTCACGGACGCGCTGCCGAAGAGATGGCGCTCCAGTTTCCGTTTGCCCTGCTGTTCAATCTGGGCGAATCATCGAAAGGAGCCTATGACGGCCGCAAACCGGGAACGCGGATGGGAACCGCCTCTCTGATTCGAGAACAACTGAGTCTGGCGCGCAATCGGTCGTTGAAACGCGCCGCCCTGAAACCGGACGACCCTCCGCTCGATCGGGATCTCAAACTCGAATCGCTCGAAAATCTCGTACTAGGAAACATGAAGGCGATGTTCTGTGCGCAGCGAGCCGATGACCTGCAAACGGCCTTGCGTCTCTCCGACGAATTCGAACTCGATCCGTTGCTGGTCCTCGCCGCTGAGGGATACTTGATCCGCGACCGGCTCAAAGAATCGAACGTGCCGATCATCGTGCATCCCACAATGCAGCGCCTGGACGATCTGGAAACCTTCAATACGCTGT
>DATKCB010000461.1:0-16327 GCA_035513495.1 Planctomycetaceae bacterium
ATGATGGTCGTCATCGCCCGGTGTCGGAGTTCCCGGTCCATCCGCTTCCTCGAAAAACACTTCGGGAGCCTCGGCGAAAACCGGCATCTGATCGGGAAGCAATGTGGAACTCATGGACTTCTCCTTACCCTCAGATTAAAAGGGCTGGCAACCGCGCGCACGATCCGCTCTCAACCCTCCCAGGTTAAGTCGCTGAATAATGGCTCGGAATCTTCCGTTTTTGTGAGATATCAGTTTACCACTCGAACAGTTGATTCTCAATCTCTTTTCTTCAACCTGAGTTCCGCGTTCGATCGGGAAAAAAGGGAAATCGTTACGCTCTTCAGTCTCCGTTGACGAGAGAAAACAACGCAACGATCAACGGCCTTTCGCAATCGCTCACATCAGGAAAACCCTGATTCGTTCCAAACTACTGTCATACCAAATGTTAGAGCAATCAAAATCTCTCCCCGAGAGGAAAGATTGCCTATAAAATAACCCCCTCAAAACTTGGAGCTGTTCGGATAAAATCAGCAGAAATCGAATTCTCCCGGTGATTTTCGACAGAGGCTTGATTACGATCTGTGGCCGAAAATCGTCCGCGCTCGTCACTCATTCTGCCCGCTGTGATCTTCGAACCCCAAACGAGAATTGACCGCATGAGCCAGAGAAACCTGAGTTTTTTAATTGTGCAAATCATTATATGCCAATGGTTTATGTCGTTATCGGCAGCGGAAGACGCGTCCTCAGTCAGCTTCGCCCAATTGCGAAACGGACAGATTCAGGCCGACTTTCAGGCCGTCTCGAAGTGGCTGACCGAGAATTCTGATGCCCCCGACTTCATCGAGGCAGCAATCTGGTATCTGGAAACGGCTTACGAGTACGGCTGGTATGCCGACACATCCGCAATTGCGAAAAAAATCATTGCAGACCGGTCCGGCGGACCGGAGGCACAAAAACTGGCTCATCGGCTCAGCGTCCTGGCCCAGGCGGCTCGGCAGGAGGAGACCGCCTTCGCCGACTTTCAGACTCAACTCCGAAGCGTCAGCATTCGAGATCCCAACGAAACGCTCGAGTTCGCCTTCGCACTCTGCGCTCAGTATCAGATCAACAGAGACATCGATGCAGCCCGCGAAGTGCTCCAGGTCACCTCCGAATCGTTCTTCCTGAATATGCAGGTGCGAATCCTGTGCGATCGGCGTCTGGCAAAACTGCTGCTCGTCGGCAAGACCGCTCCCGCACTCTCCTGGAAAACCGTCACCGGCGAATCAGCCTCGCTCACCGATCTGCAAGGACAAACCGTGCTGGTCGATTTCTGGGCCACGAACTGCGCTCCCTGCCTCGCCGACCTGCCTCATCTCAAGCAGGTCTATTCGCGATTTCATCCCCAGAAATTCGAAATCGTCGGCCTCAGCCTCGACCAAAGTTCCAAAGATGTCCTCGCGTTTCGAGAGTCGCGTCATCTCACCTGGCCGCTGGCGCTCGTCACCGACAGTCCCGCAGACACCCGCGAGAAATTCCGGGTTGTCACCATCCCGTCGACGTTTCTCGTCGATCGCGAAGGCAAGATCGTCCTCGTCGACGGAACCGCCCGCGACATCGCTTTGATGCTCGAAAAACTCGCCGAGACCACCCGAAAATAATTCTTCGAGTTCGAAGGTGACTCCTGCCCGTCGCGAATCGAAATGTTCGACGGGAACATTTTCCCATCGAAAAGCGGGTTGGACGGGGACATTTTCCCAGTCCCAACAGAAAGCCGTTTCGATCGACGGGAAAATGTTCCCATCGCACATCACTTTACTCCGGATAATTCCACTCAGTCTTGAACCGCTTCAAAAACTCTTCCAGAAACGTATGACGTTCGGCTGCGATTTTGCACGCCGTCTCCGTCTGCATGCGGTCTTGGAGCAACAGCAGTTTCTCGTAAAAGTGATTGAGCGACGAACCGCTCTTGGTCTTGTAATCCTCGAACGAATCGTACTGCTGCGGAAGTTTCTCGGGATCGTGGATCGCCTGTCCCGTGTGCCCTCCGTACGCGAAACACCGCGCGATCCCGATCGCTCCGATCGCATCGAGCCGGTCGGCATCCTGCACCAGACACCCTTCCAGCACCGGCATCTCATCGGCCACGTTCGCCCCTTTGAACGAGATCCGCTCGATCGTATCCAGCACGAACTCGGCGGTCTCCGAATCGATCCCCAGAGGCTCCAGCCATTGGCGGGTTTCGGTCCCTGGAACGCCGTTTTTTTCGCGAAACTTCCAGTCGTCGACGTCGTGGAGGAGCGCGATCAACTCGACCAGAAACGGATCGCCTCCCTCACTGTGACACAACGCCAGCGCCGTCCGCCGCACACGATCGACGTGCCACCAGTCGTGCCCCGTTACGTCGCCGGACAGTCTGGATCGCACGAATTCCTCGGTCTGCACGATGACTTTTTGCTGTTCGACATCCATTTTGACGCTCGCTTTCGTAGAGTAGGATTTCATCCTGCCTTTTTGGCCGTGGGGCGGGATTGTATCCTGCCAACGCAACTTGAAAGCCTGCTCCATCAATCATCCAAGGAACCACCGGACATGCAACTCTCTGAAGTTCAGCAATTCATCGATTCCATGTACGGCAGCAAGGACTCGCAGCGCGGCATCGACGGAACCTTTATGTGGTTCATGGAAGAAGTCGGCGAACTCGCCGCCTCTCTGCGCGGACACGACCAACAACACCTCGCCCTCGAATTTGCCGACGTCCTCGCCTGGCTCGTGACTCTCGCCAACATCGCCAATGTCGATCTCACCGACGCCCTCCACCAGAAATACGGAACCGGCTGCCCCGGCTGCGGCCAACTCGTCTGCCAATGCGGAACGGAACAAAAACCGTAAGAATACTCTACGATGCGGACTGCTGACCATCGCGCATCGAAATGTAGAAAGGCTCCAAAAGGACCAGAACCTCTCACCGGATCGGGAACGTTTCCGGTCCTGTGCCCCTGGGTCCGAACGTGCTGCTGAATTCGGGGAGCTCGGCCAGATTGTATTCTGGCTTTTTTTAAAGCTGCTCCTGCTTGATCACAATCTCGGCCTGATAGTCCTTCTTCGCCCAGTCCATAGCGACCGGAGGATTCCTCTCCCAAGTCGAGAACGACCCTCACATTTCTGGTGATCGCTTGAGCAAGCCATGCCTTCTGCTGCTCGGATGTCCCCGACGACTTGAATTACCCTGATGACTTGGTCCGGCAGTGGGAGGAGTCGAGTGGCAAAATGCTCCATTTGGTCACCAAACAAGGTATCACCAAAGGTATCACGAGGGAACAAAAAACGGCAGGAACAGAGCACCGAACTTGCCGTAAACTGTGTTTTCAAAAAGAGTTGTGTAAAAGTCGGGATGACAGGATTCGAACCTGCGACCTCTTGACCCCCAGTCAAGCGCGCTACCAAGCTGCGCCACATCCCGTGTGGAACGGAGTTTAACGAACGATCGGCAATTCTCGCAACCTCAACGATTTAATGTTTTTCAGCTTCTCGGACACAACTTCGTCAGAAAGACATCTCCCGTGGCTCAGCGGTTCGATTTGAACCGGCAAAACCGTTCGAATCCTGCATCCACGGGCTCGCACTCAAGATCACTTCGCGAGTTGCCTGAGGACATAGTGTAGAATTCCTCCGTTGCGGTAGTATTCGACTTCCACGGGGGTATCGATGCGGCACTTTGCTGTGAAATGGGTTTGCGATCCGTTGGTCTTGGTGGCGGTGACTTCGACGGCTTGACCCGGTTTCAGGTCGTCCGACAATGAGATCGAAAATGTTTCGGTACCGTCGAGTTCGAGCGCTTCGCGGTTTTCTCCCTCACGGAACTGCAGCGGCAGAACACCCATTCCGATCAGATTGCTGCGGTGGATTCGCTCGTACGATTCGGCGATCACCGCTTTGACTCCGAGCAGAAAGGTTCCCTTGGCCGCCCAGTCGCGGGAGGAGCCGGTTCCGTATTCTTTTCCGGCCAAGACGATCAGCGGAGTTCCGTCGGCCTGATATTTCATCGACGCTTCGTAGATGCTCGTCTGTTTGTTTTCAGGGAGATAGATCGTCACGCCTCCCTCGGTCCCCGGTGCGAGCAGATTCCGCAAGCGAATGTTGGCGAAGGTTCCGCGGGTCATCACGCGGTCGTTTCCGCGGCGGCTGCCGTAGCTGTTGAAGTCCGCAATGGCAACTCCCTGTGCTTGCAGATAGTGTCCTGCGGGCGAGTCGGTTTTGATCGAACCGGCGGGGCTGATGTGGTCGGTCGTCGTGGAATCACCGACCGAGACCAGCACTCGTGCCCCTTCAATCGAACCGATCGGAGGGGGTTCGGGAGGCATGTCGACGAAGAACGGGGGCTCTTGCACGTAAGTCGAACTCTCAACCCACTGATACAAGTCGCCGGTAGTCGTGGCGATATTTTGCCATTCGGGTGGTCCGACGGTGGCTTTGGAGTATTCGCGGTCGTACATCTCGGGAGACATACACGTTGCAATCGTGTCGGAGATTTCCTGTTGCGACGGCCAGAGATCTTTTAGAAAGACATCATCGCCGCTCGAAGCCTGACCGATCGGTTCGTTGATCAGATCGATATCGGTCGTACCCGCCAACGCATAGGCGACGACGAGCGGGGGCGACGCGAGATAGTTTGCTTTCACGTGCGGATTGATCCGGCCTTCGAAGTTTCGGTTTCCAGACAGAACCGACGCCGCGACCAGATCGGTGTGTTCGATTGCTCTGGCGATTTCCACCGGCAAGGGGCCGCTGTTTCCGATGCAGGTGGTGCATCCGTAACCGACTGTCTGAAAGCCCAAGGCATTGAGATCTTCATCCAGTTGAGCTTTTTTCAGATAATCGGTGACGACGCGAGATCCTGGAGCGAGGGAAGTCTTGACCCAGGGTTTGGATTTCATCCCTCTGCGAATCGCGTTTCGTGCGAGGAGTCCCGCAGCGACCATCACCGAGGGATTGCTCGTGTTCGTGCAACTGGTGATTGCGGCGATCACAACCGAACCGTGCTTGAGTTGAATTTCCTCTCCCTGATACTTGATCGGCACTCCTTCGAGCCCGAGATCGGGTTCGGCTACGGCGACTGCGACTTCCGCTTCGCTCCCCATCCCCCCTTCGGAAGTCATCGATTGTGGTGTCGAGCTTGCTCCGGGTGCGGCCTTACCGAACACGGCACTCAAATCCTGGCGCCACTGAGTTTTCATCTCCGAGAGCAGAATGCGGTCTTGGGGCCGTTTCGGACCGGCCAGCGAAGGCTGGACATCACCGAGATCGAGACCGAGCGTACTCGAGAAACGAGGCTCCGGCGAGTCTTTTGTGCGGAACATCCCTTGAGCTTTGTAATACTTCTCCACGAGTTCAACCAGCTTTTTCGATCGTCCCGTCCGTTCCAGATACCTCAGAGTTTCATCGTCGACGGGAAAGAAGCCCATCGTCGCTCCGTATTCGGGAGCCATGTTGGCCAGTGTCGCGCGGTCTGGCAGAGACATCTGATTGAGGCCGGGTCCGTAGAATTCGACGAATTTTCCGACGACTCCGTGCGCTCGCAGCATCTGTGTGACGGTGAGCACCAGGTCGGTGGCGGTCGCTCCTTCGGGAAGCGACCCCGAGAGTTTGAATCCGACGACTTCGGGCGTCAGCATGTAAATCGGTTGACCGAGCATGACGGCTTCGGCTTCGATTCCGCCGACTCCCCATCCCAGAACTCCGAGGCCGTTGATCATCGTGGTGTGGCTGTCGGTTCCGACCAGACTGTCGGGATAGGCCACGCCTTCGCTGGTCAAGACTCCCTGGGCAAGGTATTCGAGATTGACCTGATGGACGATTCCGGTGGCGGGAGGAACCACGCGGAAGTTGTCGAACGCGTGCTGCCCCCATTTCAAAAACTCGTAGCGTTCTTTGTTGCGTTCGAATTCTTTATCGACGTTGTATTGCAAGGCAAGTTGGGTCGCAAACTGATCGACCTGGACCGAGTGGTCGATCACCAGATCGCAGGGAACCAGCGGATTGATCTTTTGAGGATCACCCCCCAGACGATCCATCGCCGCTCGGAGGGCCGCCAGATCGACGACAGCAGGAACGCCGGTGAAGTCTTGCAAGACGACGCGGCCCGGCTTGAAGGGAAGTTCCGGCCGCTCATCCGCCTGAGCCTGCCAGTTGGCGAGATTGGTGACATTCTGTTCGCTGACAACAAATCCGTCCACGTTTCGCAGGCAGGATTCCAGCAACACACGTATCGAATAAGGCAGTGTCGGAATGTCGCCGATCCCGTCATCGATCAGTTTCTGCAGACTGAAGTATTTGTACTCTCCACCGCTGGTGGAAAGTGTTGCTTCTGCATCGAACGGATTGCTGCCGGACATATCGGATTCCTCTGCTCTGAAAAGTCAAATCGTCGTTGCGAAGCTTCAGTTTATCCCGCTCCGCTCGATTCTGGTAGGCAACGCCCTGCACATTATCTCGATGCGAGTCGAGAACCCGTCAAACCTGTACGAGCTGATTCGAAATGAGTTTTTCGGTGTGCCTTCAAGTCTGGCCATCCAGATCTTACACTCAGATTCATTTCCGTCTTTCCCGCTAGAAACAGAGTGGTCATGGTACAACGAATTCTGAGTATTTCCGGACTGCGGGGAATCGTCGGTGACGGCTTGTCTCCCGATTACGTCGCGAAGTTCGCCGGAGCGGTCGGGACCTGGGCGAAGGGTGGAACCGTGGTCGTCTCGCACGACGGACGCCCCAGCGGAGAAATGGTCCGGCAGGCGGTGTTTTCCGGTCTGACCGCCACCGGTTGCCGAGTTTTGGATGCGGGGATCGCGGCGACGCCGACCAGCGGAGTGATCGTCCGCACGCAACACGCTGCAGCCGGCATCCAAATCACGGCCAGTCACAATCCGCAAGAATGGAACGGGCTTAAACCGTTTTCGAATTCGGGCGGTATCTTCAACAGCGAGGAGGGCCGACAACTGCTCGACATTCTGGAACAGGAATCCATCGCGTGGGTGACCTGGGACAAAATCGGTCAAGTCGAGACGCTCGACGCCCCGTCTCGGCCTCATCTGGAAAAAATTCTCGCGCGGGTCGATGCCGAATCGATCCGAAATAGAAATCCCAAAGTTGTGCTCGACTGCAATCGCGGTTCGGGCGGAGTGATGGGGCCGACGCTGCTGGAGCAACTCGGCTGTGAAACGATCGTAACCGGCGGCGTCCCTGACGGGATGTTCGAACACCCCGCCGAACCGACCGAACAGAATCTGAAAGACTTTTCGAAACTCGTCAAGAAGCTGGGAGCGGAGATCGGCTTCGCTCAAGATCCCGATGCCGACCGGCTCGCCGTGATCGATGAGAACGGGCGTTACATCGGCGAAGAACTCACGCTCGCACTCTGTCTGGATCACGTTCTCGCGACCGGTTCCGGTCCCGTCGTGGTCAACGGATCGACCAGCCGCGCCAACGAAGATATCGCGAAAAAACATGGTTGTGAATTCCATCGGTCGTTCGTGGGAGAAGCTCACGTGGTTGCGAAAATGAAACAGGTCGGAGCGGTCTTCGGTGGTGAAGGGAACGGAGGCATTATCGATCCGAAAATCGGGTACGTGCGTGACAGTTTCGTGGGCATGGCGCTGATTCTGGAAGGGCTCGCATGGCGGGGAGGCACGCTCTCGGAATGGGTCGACGAGCTTCCCGTGTACGAGATCCTTAAAGACAAAATGACCTGCGAGCGTGAGATCGTTCCGTTGGCGATTGAGCAACTGAAATCCCGGTTTGCTGATGCCACTCCCAGCGAAGGAGACGGATTGCGTCTCGACTGGGACAACCGCTGGGTCCAACTTCGCGCCAGCAATACCGAACCGATCGTGCGACTGATCGCCGAGGCTCCCGATGCCGAGCTTGCAAAGGGATTGATTCAGGATGCCAAAGCGGTTCTGGAATCGTTGCTCAAACAGTAATCCTGCGTTTTATCGATACTCACTGGGAGATCTTCCCAACGAAATGATGCTGCAAGCTTGGATGATCGGTAATTGAAGTTCCCGGGCCTGTGCGATTAATTCGTCCGATTCGCTCCCGGGATTGAGCCAGACTTCGTGCGGGTGTAATTGTGCAATCGACTCAAGCAATTCGATCCCGACCTCAGGATGCACGTACATGCTGACGAGATCGACCGATTCGACCGGGAGTTCTTCGAGGGTGCGATAAACCTGACAACCTTCGATCTCACCTCCCCGCGGATTGATCGGGAACACGCGATACCCCTGATCCAGATAAGCGCGGACCGCTTTGTTGCCGTATTTGTGCCGGGTACGGCTCGCTCCGATCACAGCGACGCTCTGAGGAGCGGAAGGGGTTGTGTCGAACTCGCTCAAATGATTCTTACTCCTGGTATTTTCGCTTGAGAATTATTCCTGAAACTGAAACGAAAACAATTGCGCATCGTTCAGTACGAACTTCAGGCGGATCGGTGTTCCTGCCAGTTTGCTGACGTCGGCAGAGCCTTTCCAGGAAACCTGTCCATCGATTTGGTCTCCCGAGAGCTTATCGCAATCCTGCGAGGTCAACCCGGGGATCGGAGTCCCGTCTGCTCGCAATACCTCGACGCTTACTGCGCCCTTCGGCTGCGTCAGATAATTGAGCGAAAGCGACTTCCCCGCGAATAACAGAGGTTTGGTCTGCATTCCTCCCTCGCCTGTCGATCCGACGGCGACGTAGCCGTCTTTCCGGAACACAAAACGGCGGACGCGACTGTCGGGACCGGTGTAATAAGCTTCGGTGGCATAGACCGAATATGAATCCGGCTCGGACGGAAGATCGAGAATGCCCCACGTCATATAGTTGCTGCGGTTTCCGTCTCGGTCCTCGGGAGCCGATTCGGGGATCACCGGCTCGTACCAGCGGTGGAAATGATGTCCGTCGCGACTGCTCATGAACGTCGGTTCGACTCGCTGGCCTTCGTTCGGAAGATATCGCGTGGGAAATCCAATCAGAATATGCGGCGCGCGAGGAGCATTCTGGATCGCATTCGTATAGAGATGTTCGAGCGGCTGGTCTCCGTAATCGAGAAACTCGGGGTCGCTCCAGTTCAGGAAGTCTTCCGAGACCTCCCACTTGATATCGCGGACCTTGCGGAAATCGCGGTGGTAGCCTCGATAGATCTTCGCATGAATATCCCAGAACGCGAGGTTCTGAGAATCGAATGCTCCTTCGGTGATGACCGGTTCGTCTTTCATCTTGGTCCAGTGAATCGCGTCGGGCGATTTGAAAACGTACAAACCTTTTTTGCCCGTCGGTCGGCCGCGGGCGAAGGCTTTGTATTTTGCATCAGACTCGCAATTCGGATTCTCGTCCTTAAACGGAGTGAAACAATGCGTCCCGATTCCGGACCAGACGATGTTGTTCTCTTTGGATCCCTCGAATTCGAACAGGCCGAGATTCGGTTTCGTCCACTCGAGCCCGTCGCGGCTCTCGGCGTAGCAGGTCACCTCGGGATGAGTCGCCTGTTTGGTTTCGGTGTCGTAGTGGCTTCCGCGATAGTACATCCGGTACAGATCGCCGTCCTGAAAGATCGAGTAATAAGCGCAGGTATTCCCTTCCCACGGTTTGTCGGTCACGAGGACCACCTCTTTGGGCACCGGCTGCTGAACCGCCTGCTTCGCTTCGCCGGTCAGCGAGTCGATCAGAAAATTATCCACCAGCAGCTCGCGGCGCGAACCGATGTCGATCGGATCGGCGGCGATCAGGTTGAGGATGAATGCGTGTGAGATCAGGAGAGCCATCGATAAGCGGAGCATTGCAAATCCTTTGTCGTAATTCGGCGGAGAGCATTTCTGCTGGTGGAGGAAATCGTAACTACGATAGTAACGCATCGATCTTCTCATGGGGAACAAAATTCATGACGAGCGGCTGAGAATCATCAGACTGCGATTGCTGCCAGGTGACGTACATCCCGTCGTCGTCGGTCAATACATCGACGTAGCGGCTGCATCCGGTCCCGAACGGACTGACGAAGGCCGGTTCGTATCGGGACAATCGCACGGTCTCCTCGAGGTTTCCGTCGGTGAAGTACGCCACGCCTCCCAGCTCTTCGCAGGAGTAACCGCGCGGCCTGTTGACCGCAGCGGCGTGTTCGTCAAGATTTCTCACACATTCTCCTCCGTCGTAAAACATCAGACTGACGCTCGTATCCGCAAACATTCCCACTTGCGGAACATCGAATACGCAGGTTCCGCGCGTCATGGCGACGTCCCAGGTTGTGCCTCGGCGAAAGAACTCGTAGACCGGATCGCTGAAGGAGGAACTGTTTTTCTGGCGGACGGCATAACCTGTATTGGAACTGGTCCAACAGAACGGATGACTGCAGAAGAGCAACCGCAAATCTCCATCCGACGTTGTGTGGACGAACGGATCTTTGATGTGTACGAACGCGGGGTCGGTGCATTCGACGACGGTTTCGGGAGCGGACTGCTTCAGTCCTTCGACCGAATCCGCAACGAGCCGCTCGATCGTCCAGACGCCCGTTCCCGGTTTGAGATAACTTTCGAAACCCGCCGGATAACCCAGATTGTCTTTCTCGGTCGAAACAAACAGTTCGACGCCGTTCTCTGAAACAGCCAACGCGGCTCCTTCGATCGAAAGGACTTCGCGCTCTCCGACGTCGAGTTCCGATTTCGACCAGCGTACGATTTTTTCCCAGGTCGATCCTTTGTTGCCGGAGCGAAAGATGGCCAGTTCGAGTCCTCGCTCCCCCGCGGAAACCCCGGTCCGGGAATCTCCCGCGTTGCGATAACGTCCCACGAGGAAAAGATTTCCCTCCGCGTCCCGGACCATGTTTCCGCCACCGAACCAGAACCCCGAGGCTCGCTGCTGTGGTTCGACGATGACCCGGGCGGCGCGCTGATCGACTAAGGCCTGCGCGAACTCGTACAGCTTTTGTTCTTGTCGTGCGCTGAGTGTGGACATCCAGAAAGCTCCGGTAATCAGGGTGATGGTCCCCAATCCTATCGAGAATTGACTGCTCCGAAAACGAAGCTCCTCACATCGGATGATCTTTCGGAAAAGTTTCGAACTTCTGACGGACCGGTCGCGAAATGTTGCGCGCTCGCGACAAACCTTCCGGCTCCTGCGTCGGGGAGGGTGTTGTCAAATTGATACACCTCCGACGGGGGGGCGAAAGTGAAAGGTGGAAGAGTGGAAAGTGTTGTGAGGATGTAGGAAGTAGCCTCTGATGGATACCGTTTGAACCTTGAACTTTCCACCTTGAACCTTCCACTCTTCCACCTTGAACCCCTTCGTTTGACATTCCCTGATGCAGGGCTTTCGATCGACGGGCTGGAAGTCCGTCGTACGGTGCAAATCTTGTTGCGCGGACCGAACAGCGCACATCCCTGTCTGCGTGGAAAAACCAGCGTCTCCTTCCTCCTGCGTTGTTTCACAATTCGGCTCCAGTTTTTTCAAAAACTCCCGGGGTTTTAGAACTTGAGGTTTTTGGAAGACCTCAAGTTCTCAAGTTCTCAACTTGGCACCTCTTGTGGTTCGCGAATTCCCGGACCACAACATCTTGTGGTTGGTTGAGTTTTCGCGAAATCTTTTCGAATTGCGGTTTGTTTCATTATTCGATGTTGCGCGGCGGAGCGCTGTTTTCGACGCAAAGAGGCAAAGACGCGCGAAGGAAAGACCGTTCGATTTTCTGATTTCGACATTGAGCTTCCCCCCTCCGCTTGTTTCCCCCCTCCGGTCGTTTTTTTGACGTAAGTCTAATAAGTTTTGAACTTGACCTTTTTGGAGGATGTCAAGTTGTCAAGTTGTCAACTTCGAGCGAAACCCGGGAGATTTGATCGGTTTTAAAGTAGTTCGGGAAATATTCTGGATTTCTCCTTGTTTCACATTTCGACGTTGCGCATCTCCACAACAGGCTTGTAAGCCTACGCTGCGCCGTGGTTGCGGAAAGTATTCTCGCGCGGAGGCGCAGTGACGCAGAGGTTTCGGGATTCCGTCTGGAGCGTATTCCACCTTGAACCTTCCACTCTTTCAGCTTAAACACCTTCGTTTGTCCTTGGGATTTTGACATTTGGCATTCGCAACCTCCTACCCGTTTTTGTTCCCCTCTACCTATAGCCGACTTTGTTGCGCAACAACGCCGTTTCTTGTCTGTTTCGAAATGCACGAAGCAGTTCAAAAGCGAGGGAGAGTGGGTGGATTGAGGGACAGGGGAGCGTGCATCGTGGTTTTGCGGCGTCCCGTTCTTGAAGATAAGATTGACACGGCGTGCGGGGGAACGCAGAATCGTTTTTCCTGAAGTCTCGATCTCTGGTATGCCATGCAACAGTTTACGCTCATCAAGTTTCCTCTCCGGCTCGCTCTGATCTGCCTCGTTTCGAGTTGCGGATGCGGTACGAACACGTACGAGAAGCGCCTCGGCGAGACGCGGCAACTGTTCGCCGAAATCAACGAGATGGAAAAGAATCTCGGCCGGGAGTGGAGCGACAAGGGAGTTCAGATTCGGGTGCCGTTACAGTTTGATCCCATTCCCGCTCCCAACGTCCAGACCGATGAAGAAGGCAACATCATTTCCATGGACCCGGATTTGAGGCAACCTCACTACAGCAACGAACCGCTGCCCGGTCTGATCGGCGGGTGGAAGGCGATGGTCACGGCGGACGTCTCGGGAGAGACGAAAGAAGTCCCCGCGTATATTTACGTATTGAGCAATCACTTTCTCTGGGCGGCCGGAGATCCGGGAGCGGCCACCGCCTTCCACACCACAGTTCTCGAAGCGGTTGTCAGCGGCATGGGACTGCCGGAACCGCAACTGACCGATTGGGAGGTACACAAGTTCCCCTCGGCGACGGGCATGATTCAACAAAAATCATCCAGAGTCTGGACGACAAAAACCTCGCGACCGGTCGATGAAACGCTGGGTGAGCTGCAGTTGCATCTGTTCGAAAACGGGAACATGAAAGTGTCGCTGATCGTGGTCTACCCTGACACGATCGATCCTTCCGAAAAACTGCCGCAACGACTGGAACTCGCTCTGCAGACAATGCGGATCGATAAGCAGGAACCCGGTATCGGGAAAGACGGCGAATCAAAACCTTCCACGAGCGGTTTCTGACCGACAGCAGGCCGCCAGGTGTCTAGCTCATCCGAATCGACTTCCGTACCTGCCTCCGCTTCCGAGACTCTCACGACGTCAGGATTGGTCCGGGCGCTCGGTCCCGGGATGGCCATCGCGATGGTGGTCGGAAATGTCATCGGAACCGGGATATTTACGACTCCCGGACTCGCTTCTGATGCGGCAGGCTCCTTGGACATCGTGACGGCGGCCTGGATCGTCGGGGGCATCACTTGCATTCTGGGAGCTCTCTGCTTTGCCGAATTAGCCGTGATGTTTCCTCAAGCGGGCGGATTGTACGTCTACTTAAAGGTTGCCTATGGACGTCCGGTCGCGTTTCTGTTCGGCTGGAGCGAGTTCGTCTTCGGTCGTCCGGCTTCGATCGGTGCGTACAGCATCGGACTCGTCTCTCAACTCTTCTTGATTTACAAGTATGCTTTCCCAGCGAGTCTGCCCGAGAATTATTCTCTGTCACTCTTCGAAACGATGCTGATCGCAGTGATCGCCATTACCGCAATCGCGTTTGTGAACGTACGGGGGGTGCTGTGGGGTGGCCGCATTCAGGGGATCGCCACCTGGGTGAAATGCCTGTTTCTGGTTTTGCTCGCTGCCTTGCCGGTCGTGCTGATGGCCCGCGGACACGTCGGTTATACACAAGACAATTTCGCCAGCACGCTCATACCGACCGAGACGACTCTGTCGGCGAAGTTCGCTGCCGCGCTGGTCTTCGTATTGTGGGCGTACAACGGCTGGCATGGAATTTGTCCGATCGCCGAGGAGGTCCGCAATCCGCGCAGGAATATCCTCATCGCGCTCGGCGTGGGAATGGGGATCATCCTGTTGATCTACGGCATCGTGAATGTTTCGTATCACGGCTCGATGACGATGGAAGAGATTCGCCACGCGGGATTCACGCTACCGCAGGTGATGGTGGAAAAGCTGCTGAATCCAGTCAGTCCCAAGCTGTCTCAAATTGCGTCGTTGTTAATCACGATTTCGCTCGCGGTCAGTTTTGTGGGTGGAATCAATGTGAATCTGATGAACGGTCCGCGCGTCGCGTTTGCGGTGGGAAGAGATATTCCCGCATTGAACGTCCTTGGACGTGCTCATTCTCGTTTCCATACTCCAGCGGCCGGCATTGCATTTCAGGCAGTGATGGCGATTTTATGTCTCTTGTCGGTTGCCGGCTACGCTGCTCTGGAGAATAAGGATCTAAGCGTTTTCCGGATTCTGACAGGATACGTCGTTTATTCCGCCAGCTTTTTCTACATGCTGACCGTTGCGGCGGTGGTCGTGCTGCGACGTAAGATGCCCGATGCCGAGCGGCCCTTCCGCACGCCTTTTTTACCGTGGTTGCCAACGGCTTATCTGTTGTTTAATGCCTGGTTTTTGTGGGAAGTTTTCTGGAACGACTGGATAAAAGCGACTGTCAGTCTGGGGTTGAGTTTGGTCGGGTTGCCGTTGTATTACTGTTTGATCCACCTGGCACCAAAATCCGTTTCGACGGAAAACTCCCGCAACTCTTGAAGCCGTCTGCACTCACAACGGGCCGATCCCCATGAAGTTCAAACGACTCCTGACGATCATTGGCCCCGGTTTACTCGTCGCCGCAACCGGCGTGGGCGCAGGCGATCTCGCAACGGGCGCGTTTACCGGCCAGAAGCTGGGAGTGACTGTTTTGTGGGCGGTGATCGTCGGGGCGTTTCTGAAATTCGTGCTCAACGAAGGGTTGACCCGCTGGCAACTCGCGACGGGAGACACGCTGCTCGAAGGCTGCGTGACGCACATCGGTCGTCCGTTTCGCTGGATCTTTCTGGTGTATCTGTTGATCTGGAGTTTTCTGGTCAGCATGGCACTGATGAGCGCATGCGGAGTGACGATGCACGCGATGTTTCCGCTCGGCGGACTTCATGAATGGTTCACACCCCCGCGGGACAAGATTGTGTATGGATGCCTTCTCAGCCTGATCGCTGTTGTGCTGGTCCGCCGGGGCGGTTATCAGATTTTCGAAAAAGTCATGACGGTCTGTATCGGGGTGATGTTTCTGATTGTGGTTTCTGTGGCGATCGCATTGCATCCTCCCATCGGTGAAGTTCTCAAGGGAGTGTTTGTTCCGAGCATCCCGCATTTCAACGACGGCGGGCTCGACTGGACGGTCGCTTTGTTGGGAGGTGTGGGAGGAACTTTGACGATCCTCTGTTACGGATACTGGATTCGAGAAGAAGGGCGGCAAGGGACGGAAGCTTTGAAAACCTGCCGGATCGATCTGGCCGCCGGGTATGTCATGACCATGCTGTTCGGGATGTCGATGCTCGTGATCGGAAGTCGCGTCGGTGAGGTGGAGGGAGGGGGAGCGACGCTGCTGGTCGATCTGGCGGCGAGTCTCGAAGAACCGTTCGGAGCCTACGGACCGGTGATCCGCTGGGCGTTTCTGATCGGTGCGTTCGGGGCCGTGTTCAGCAGTCTGCTGGGTGTCTGGCAGAGT
This sequence comes from Planctomycetaceae bacterium, assembly GCA_035513495.1. Taxonomy (GTDB): domain Bacteria; phylum Planctomycetota; class Planctomycetia; order Planctomycetales; family Planctomycetaceae; genus DATKCB01. Next base: position 15,582 of record DATKCB010000461.1, read on the forward strand.
GTTCCCTATTTGTTCGCCGACTTTTACGAGTTGTCGAAGCAGCGATTGACGGAAGCCCGCAGGCCGGAGGTCAGAACCGACTCGGTCGCCTATCGAGGCTATCTGTACGGACTGGCGATCGTCCCGGTGATCGGCCTGACGCTGGTTCCTTTTTCTCAGGCACAAAAGATCAATGCAATCGTCGGGGCGCTGGTGATTCCCGCACTGGCGGGGATCCTGTTATACCTCAACAATCGGGTCGATCTGGTGGGAGAACAGTTTCGGAATCGTCGCCGCACGAATGTGGTCCTCGCCCTCACCCTGTTGTTTTTTCTGCTGGCGGGAGTGATGGAGATTCAATCCAGGTTCTTCCCCCGCAGTCCTCCCCCGCAGCCCTCCCAGGCTCCCGTCACAATGCACGAGTTCCCCGAAACGTTTCGAGGGAATGCTTGAATCTCCCGGTGGGATCGTCGATAAAAGTGAAATGTCAGTCCCTCGCGAGTGAGTGAATGATCTTCACCTTGCACCTTCTACTCTTTCACCTTTCACCCGTTTCGTACTTTTCAGACATTTCTCATTTCGATATTTTTTTCGAACTCGCCCTCTCTCGGACTCCTCAGAATGCTGCACGGCCAGAAAGTGATTGTCGTCTTACCGGCGTATCGCGCCGGGAAAACGCTCGAAAAGACCGTGGCCGAGATCCCCCGCGAGACCGTCGATGAGATCCTGCTGGTCGACGATCACAGCGACGACGATACCGTGGAGGT
>DATKCB010000462.1:0-2914 GCA_035513495.1 Planctomycetaceae bacterium
TCGACGAGACAGACTTTGCGGCCTCGTGCCGCCAGACCTGCCGACAAATTAACGCTGGTAGTCGTCTTGCCGACACCGCCTTTTTGATTCATGACGGCGATAATTCGCATCGGGAATCCTTTCCCCATCGGGTTTTCAAGCGCGAACAAAATAGGAGCGTCGGAAGGCCGGACCCTCTGACATCATGAGTTGAGGGGCGAAGTATAGAACTCTCTGCTCGCGGCGCAAAGACGAAGATCGATTACTTCGAATCAGGCAGAACCCGATGGGAAGATACCCATGCAATTCCTCTGTTTTTCGGTCCATTTTGTAAGAATTGTCAAATTGTAACGATCGAACGGAAACAGGCGGAAAGATCTTGCGGGCAAACGTGAGTTTGGCTATTGTTCCCGCCCCCTCATCGACGAATTCGATTCTGAGACGACCTGATTTGTTCACTACAAACGGTCGCCTCGATCAGGAATCGGGTTTCCCGTCTGAAATTCCTGAAATCAGTCAGTTCATCGTTCACTCCGGTCCCAAGGAAGGGATTGTCGAGATGCGTATCCACTCAAAAGCACTGCTGACGTTCGGATGCCTGTTTCTCCTCGCGTCGACGAGTTTTGCCGAATTTCCCTGGAATCCGCTCTCGCTGATCAAGGGGTCCGACGAGAATAAACCGCGACCGATCACGTTTGAAACTCGACGCCTGATGGTTCAGGAATCTCAGTATTATCCTCCCAATCAAAGCCGGATGTTTCTGGATTCTTTCGACGGGCTCTCCGATGAACAAGCCCGCGAGAAATTGAAAGTCAGCCGATCCAACCGAATCCAAAACACGGCGGGAATGTCTTCTACCGGAAGTCGGGCAACTGCTCCGGCTGCGACTGCTCGCGTTGGCGCGGGCCAAACCTCGATGCGTTCGAGCGTCGCAAACCCGCCAGCACGTCAGACCACCCGAAGTACGGTGGGAACCGCAGATTTGGGTTCCCAGTCTCCCTGGAATCGTAACCGAACCAGCCAGTCGGCCGCTGGAACTTATGATCAATCACCCGGTTCGCAATCGGCCGGAATTCGATCTGCAGAAATGAATCAGCCTAACCCGCCAACCGGACGAAACATCATCCCTTCCGGTTACGGACAACTTCCTTCCGCTCTGGGAGATCGAGGGACTACGCGCCAGATTCCGACTTCGGATGACTCCGCTTCCCGAGTCACTCCTGGCAATCCTTTTCTCCCTGCTTCCTACACGGGATACAATTCTTCTTTGGACAATCAGAATCATACGATGGTCGTGCGGCCTGCCCGAGGTTCGGCAGCCGAAGCAAAAAATTTCTCCGTCAATTACAAGCCGGCGGCGGAAGACCGCGAAGCGATCCTCCCACAGAAGTCCGTCAATCAGGCGGCGACTTTCGGCAATTCGAATCGTAACACTCGACCCGATCTGGGTTTGATGCTCGACCAGGCGGAAGCGGCGATTGCTGCTTCTCATCCGGGACAATCCGAACAGGAGTATCAGGCGCATATCACACGACACGTCGAGCTTCGCTTGTTGTATCTCCTCGCAGGACAGCGCGACCGGGCCATTGCGGCGATCCCCGGAATTCACGCGAACGAACAGGCTTTCTGGACGCGCGTCTTCTGGAGCCTGTCCAACTATCTCGACGAGCAGAACTATCCCGACAAAGCCGATCGAACGGCAGCCGCGTTAAGTCAGATGCGTGCGGCGATTCTGGCGTTGCAGGGGAACGCTCCCTTAGCGATCGGTCGAGCCACCTTCTGTTCCGATATCGTGAGTTTCGGAAATTACACGCGATTCGAAAAAGAAGAATTCCGGTCGGGTCAGGAAGTTCTGGTCTATGCCGAACTCGAAAACTTCCAAAGCGAACGGACAGCCGACGGGAAATATCGCACGCTGCTGAAGTCATCGGTCCGTCTCGCTCAGGACGGCCGAGCGGTCGATGAAGTTCAGTACAACGCGACGGAAGATCTCAGCCGCAGCCGGAGACAGGACTTCATGCAGGGCTTTCGTTACCAGTTGCCGCAACGCCTCGCACCGGGGAACTACGTGCTGCAACTTACGATCGAAGACCAGCTCAGCAGCAAGTCCGCCCAGTATTCTCTGAACTTGAGGGTTCGATAGCCGCGCGGCCCGTCGCAATGCCCGGTATTCCACTCGTTTCGATCGTCATGCCGGTCAGAAATGCGGCGTCGACGCTGGGCGAGTGTCTCCAATCGATCCTCGCTCAAACTCTCGCAGAGTGGGAACTGATCGCTGTCGATGATGATTCCGGGGACGACTCGCCGAACCTCTTGCAGGAGACAGCGCGATCCGACTCCCGCATTCGCGTACTCTCACCCGGTCGAGTCGGATTGATCGCGGCGATCAATCTGGGAAACGAATCCGCGCGAGCCGATCTGATCGCGCGGATGGATTCCGACGACATCATGTTTCCCGAACGGTTACAGAAACAGTTCGATTATCTGTGCGAGCATCCTGATATCGCACTGGTCGCGAGCCGCGTGGAACTGTTCCCCGAGGAGCAGATCCAATCCGGTTATCGGGAATACGTCCGCTGGCAGAATAACTGCCTCACCCAGCAGCAGATCGCCGATCACATCTATCTCGAATCGCCTCTCGCGAATCCGTCTGTCATGTTTCGCAAGCAGTTGTTCGAACGATTTGGAGGTTATCAGGACGGTCCGTTTCCGGAAGACTACGAATTCTATCTGCGACTGCAACAGTCGGGCGTCCGCATGGCAAAGCTCCCCGAGACCTTGCTCCGCTGGCGGGATTCCGAAGCTCGCACGACGCGGACCGATCCGCGATACTCGCGACAGGCGTTCGACGAGATCCGGGCGGAATATCTGGCGCGGGATCCTCGTTTGCACACTGGACGTCCGATTGTCGTCTGGGGAGCGGGTCGCAGTACAC
>DATKCB010000463.1:0-9047 GCA_035513495.1 Planctomycetaceae bacterium
AGTCCCGCTTCATTTTTAATTTCGAGTTCGCGACCGCAGCAGAGGATGCGGACGCCGTCGCGTTCGATGGAATGTTGCACGATCTCCGCCGCGTCGCGATCTTCCCTGGGGAGAATCCCGCTCTCGGCTTCCACGAGAAACACGTCCGAGCCAAAGCGGGCAAACGCTTGAGCCATTTCGCAGCCGATCGGTCCCGCACCGATGATTCCCAGCCGTCGGGGAAGTTCGGTCAGCGAGAACAAGGTTTCGTTCGTCAGATAATTCGAGGAGTTCAGCCCCGGGATCGGAGGAGCCGACGCCCGCGCACCCGTTGCGATCACGGCCCGCTTGAACGGAATTTGCGTCCCTTCCACTTCGATCGTCGAGGAATTGACGAAACTGGCCTGTCCAAAATAAACATCGACACCCAGCTCGCGAAAACGAACCGCGGAATCGTTTTTACTGATCCCCGCACGGAGACGCCGCATGCGTTCCATCACGGCAGCGAAGTTGACTTGCGAGCCGTGCGGAACCTCGACACCAAACTCGCCTCCGGCGCGAACTGCTGCCGCCGCTCGGCCCGCCGCGATGAGGCTCTTGGACGGCACGCATCCGACGTTCAGACAGTCGCCTCCCATCAGATCGCGTTCGATCAAGGCGACCTTGGCTCCCAATCCCGCCGCTCCCGCAGCGGTGACCAGTCCGGCCGTTCCGGCCCCGATCACGACGAGGTTGTATCGCCCGGTCGGAGTCGGATTCGTCCAGGAGGGGGGATGGACGTTCTCTACCAGTTGCCGGTTGAATTCATCTCGGGGAGAGAGCTGAGCGAGCTGCGTCATCACGGACTTTCCAATGGGGTTGAGATTGCTGAAGAGATCAGGATTTCACGGAAGGGGCAAGGGCTGGGGCATCTCAAGACGGACCTACATATCATTCGTCTTCAAACTCAACCCGCCGTTGCGTCACAAAGTCATCTCTGGCAAGGGACGAATATGAAACTGGAAAGCAGAACGCGGAAACGATGATCTGCATTCGTCGCTCGAATGACAAAGGACACGTTAATCTGGTTGCAGAGGCTGCTGCCAGTCGACGGGTGCGGGATCGAGATTGCAGGAGAAGGCGATCAACTTTCCGTCGCGCGACCACGCACAATTGAGGATTTTCCGATCGGTCGGTTGGCCTTTCAGCAATTCGAGTTCTCCGGGTGATTTGCGGTGAATCAGGTAAAGTTGCGGTCCCCGGTATTCCGGATTGCTTTTCGAGAAGAGAACGCTCCGATTATCGGGCGTGAAGGTGAAGTCGGGATTGATCCCCGTTGCTTCCGGAAGGATTACCTGAAACTTGTTCGGTTCGTCGATGTCCAGCACGACGATTTCGGCCCCACCCGTTTTTCGAAGCTGTCCCTGAAAGGCGATCGATTTGCTGTCGTGAGACCAGCCCAGGTTCCAATAGATGTAGGAATAGCGGGCAGCGGCTTCTCCCGTAAACAGTTCTCGTTTTTCGCGGGTTTCCAGGTTCATCAGGACGATGTTCCCGTTCAGTCCGTAGGCAATGTAATTGCCGTCCGGGGAATACTGCACCCCCCAGCCGAACGGCTCGATGACTTCGCGGTTGGTTCCGTCGGCATCCATCAGGACGATGCCCGTTCCGGACTGCGTGAGCGCAATCTTTTTGCCGTCGGGCGAAAAACTCGGCATACATCCCGGTCCGAGATCGCGGACGTCGGTTCCGTCTGTATTGAGAACGACAATGTGAGAGGAAGAGGTCGGACCTTGCGACATGTCGAGCGCGATCTGTTTTCCGTCGGAAGAAAATTCGGGAGAGCCGAGACTCGTCATCTCGGGAAGCACCCCGGTCAGATTCCGGAGATTGGTTCCGTCGGCGTTCATGACCGACAACTGCTTCAATTGGGCATCATTCTGCGGCGAAAGGAATTTCATCCCCTCGGCGCGAACAGTGACGTTTTTCCAGAGCACGCTCGCCCGACGACCGTCGCGGAGAGAGGTCTTGAGCTGGATTCCATGCATCAACAAGTCCGCATTCGAGATCGTTTCCTCGCGGATCGTCCGAAACACCCGGGAATCTTTTTCAGCGAACATGAAGAGAATTCGGTCCCCCAGCCGGGCGATCCGGAGAATCCCCCCCGGCGAAGTTTCCGGCTCGCGTTTCCCGAGATACGAACGCCGGCCGTTGGAATGCAACGGGGATATCACCGCATTGAGATGCTCGCCGAAATCATTTCTACCGCAGCGCATGATGCGGAGATAATGTTGCATCTCGTCATCGAGTTTCAGGTCGAGCAGCGCACCCCCTTCGACACCGGACTCCGTAAAATCGAGTTCGTCGACTTCCGCCTGAACGTCGAAATCGCCTTGCAGAGAGAACCGCGGGATCATCGCCACCCCTTCGAAATCCGTTGCGTTTTGCATCGTCGCACGCACTCCACCCGGGACAACCTTGTGTTTGTCAGCAGGATTCGCACCTGTGTAGGTAAAATACGGGATCGGCAGGCCGTCCCGCGTGAAATCGTGATGAAAGCCAGTCTTCAATTTTTCAAGATTGCGCTCGGCCGCGACGAGAGCCGGATCGGCCAGTTCCTGGTCAGACAGTCGCGGCAATGTTTTCGGCCAGTCGCCCCGCATCACAAGATTCCGCGCGAGCAGTTCGGTGCGATCGGCGTAGTGAAACAGGCCGAACGTCCGGTGATTGGTGCTTTCCAACTCGCGCTGGTAGATCAACCGCCCGTTGAGCTCGAGCGAGACCTCCGATCCCTCGAGCGAGAGTTTGACCTGATTCCAGTTGTTGAGATTGAACGGAAGCTGCTCAGGCCCGCGGCGGTTTTCGGGTTCGTCGATCACATTCTCGGGCGGAACTTCCGTGCGATCATGTTCTCCGTCGGTGATCCAATGTAGCCGCACGCCATCGGGGTCGAGCAGAAATACCAGTCGATCGAGCGCGGGATGAGCGTCCATCCGGTCGGGGTTATAGAAGAATTCATATTCGATCGATCCGTCCTCCCACAGCGGGCGATGGTAGCGAAGCAGAGCTTCGAAGAAAGATCCCGCAAGATCGGTATTCCGGCTTCCGTAGATCAGTCCCCGGCCGTCCGTATCTTCGATCCGGCTCCACGTTCTCTCCTTTGTCCCGAGATCGTAGGGGATCCAGCAGGCGAGATCGTTCGCCGTTGTCATCATCACCTCGTCAGGAATCGTCGGGCTTCCGCCGATCTGGAAATTGTGAAACGCGGTGTTCGAATTGGACAGACTCCGCACGCTCACCCACGAATCCGGAGCGTCGGTCGTGGAATACTCGGTGATCGGTTGTCCGTTGATCGTCACTCGGGTCGTACGATCCTCGACGACCGCTCGATAATGGACGGTGACGTCGTGCCTGATCACGGGATAGCTGATCGGTTCGTTGCGGCCCCCGGTGCGATAAGTGCCGATCGTCGTTTGCTGTCCGTCTCCCTTGGGGCCGACGAACGTGCCTTGCGTCATGACCTGGCTGATTCCGTACTCCGACATCTTGCAATGGACCTCGTAGTCCCCGGCCAGTGGAGACTGATAGAACAGATAGTCTTCACTCTGTCCGGAACCGAGAGTCAGTATTTTCTCGTTATTGAAGGTCCAACGCGTCTGAGGCGACCCGGCTCCCCGAAATTCGGCAATCGTTTTCGTGACCGGTCTCCACCTCTCAAGCCCGGCGTTTGGGGAAGTACGCGGATCGATGAGTCCGTGTAGAATTGCCTCATACTCTCTCGACAGGCTCAAGATGTGGTTTTGCCAGAGACGATCGAGTCTGAGCGAAAGCCGCTGCTGAAACAAATCGGTGATGAGTCCGCCGATGACTTTTTCGGCGGAATGCCGATGTAAGCCGCGGGCGATCAGATGCATCTCGGGCCAGTATTCCTTCGATTTCAATTTGAAACTCTCGTGCATCAATAATTGCAACTCGTCGACCCGCTGCAACGCGTTTTCTCGCTCGCCACGCTCAAGAAGCAGCAGGATCTGTAACGCGAGTTTGCCGCGCTGTTGCTCCAGGTCGTCCGACTCGGGCAGGGAATTCACTCGTTGGGACAGTTCCTCGACCCGACCGAGTTCGACGGCGGTCTCCAGCAAGTCGAATAACGGTGAGGCGATTTCCGCACCCTGCTTGTCGCGATATCGGTACGGCTCCAATTCCAGCGCGAGCGGGGAGGGATCGGTCGGAGTGAATTCTCCGACAAAGCGAAGATCGGGATGGCGGTCGTTCGGCAGGACCCAGTCAGCCAGAAACTCATATCTCGCGGCGAGCGGCAACGCAGCAGCCCGGCGGCGCACGGTGAGGATATTGCTCGCCAGATAGTGCGGACCCGCGAGCGAATGGAGACTCAACCGGTTTTTGCTCTGCTTGGCTTCGTCGATGACTGCGGTCGGATTGCGAGAAAACTCTTCCGGGATCGTCTCAGGCCAATCGCCCGAGAGGATGACATTGCGCACCCGCACCGAGCACTTCGAGGGGTCTCGAAACAGACCGAAGTTCGTATCCCCCGCAAAATCGAGGGGACGTTCGTAAATCGCCTCTCCGTTCAAAGCGAGCGTCAGCTTGTCGTCCGTTCGAGATAGCTCGACCGCATTCCAGTCCTGCTGCTTGAGGGGTAACGGACGAGGTCCGCGACGGTTGAGCGGTTCGAGCGTTGCATTGTCTTCGGGTAATCCGGTCCACTCGACTGGGCCGTCTGTGATCCAGTGAATGCGGACTCCCGCCGGTTCGATCAGAAAGGCCAGGCGACCGAGGCTTGGATGAACTTCGGTCTCTCCGGGAACGTAAAAGAATTCATACCGAATCGTCTCGTCTTCGAGCAGTGGACGCTGATATCGCAGAAGACTTTGCGGGGATGTCTGAGTCTCTATTCTGTCGGCCTGGATTTCTCCGTCTTGTAACGTCCAACCGTAGGTGGTGTTGGGATTCTGATTGAGTTGAGCTGAGCGTTTTGATTCTCTAAAGAATCGCGACAGCCAGCCGCGAAGTTGCGTTCCCGAGGAGAGCACCACTTCGCGTGGGATGACAGGGTTCCCAATCACTTGAGTATTGCGGATCAGCGAGCGGTGATTGCCATAGTATCGAAATGCAACAAACGGGGAGGCGGAGGTTTCTGCTCGATCGAACCACAGCGGGTGACGGTTGATCGAATAGGACGAACCTTCTCGGTCGGAGCGAATCGCAACTCGATTAAAACTCGTCGTCGATTGCACTCTTGCAAACGGACACGGTTTCTGGGAAATGATGCTCAGGTCCGCATCCCAGACCGTCAACTCTCGGGTGACTCCCAGTGCCTGAAAGTACAATCCGCCATATCCGAAGGCCGCATTGGAAACCAGCGGAGCCGTCGATTGCACTTCGCTGGAAAACTCGAATTCGCCTGTCAGCGGGTAACGGAAGAACAACAAGTCGTTGTACGCTCCCGTCAGATGCAGAAGGTGGTCTTCGTGCGCGAGCCAGATTCTGGCCGCCGATCCTTCCGCACTGGTGTAACTCAAATCGATCGATGCCGGCACCCAATATTTCAGTTGGTTTTCGTAAAGAAAATCAGCCTCGGACCCGCCGAGTGCTCGCTGCACGGCAACGGCGTGGGCTCCGTGCAAAAAACCCCGGATTCGATACGCTGGCAGCCAGTTCGCCTTGTCCCGCAGCGTTCGCAAAATCTCTTCGCCGGACGAGGCGAGTTCGTCGCGCCCAAGTGCTGCGGCTCCCAACGCCAGGATCGAAGGATGGATGACTTGATCGGCGGTCATACCTTCCGGACTGGTTTGACTGACCCGCGCGATCGTTGGAGTGAGCAACGCACGAATCGCAGAAACATCAGGCTGGCGATGTGCCGTCTTTGCCAACAGGAGCAGGACATCGGCATCGGGAACGTTCTGTTGATGCAACTCCTCCAGTTCAGCGACCAGACGGTCGAGGCGTCCGAGTTTGTCCGCCAGCGTGACCAGAGTCCAGCCAGAACAATACAGCCCGCGAATCCCGTTGATGGAGGAAACCTGAAACGACGTTGCCCGCGGTCGCTCTCGCAGGACGCGTGCGAAAATTTCCGGAGGCGCGTCGTGCGGGACGGGGGTCGTCAGGACGCGAATATTTTTGCGTGACTCAGTCGGCATCGTCCATTGATGGAGCAAGTCGTACTGAGCTGTTTCGCGCTCTTGCGAGAGTAATCGCGCCAAGCCGCCGACCGCGGCGGGCATACCGTCAGCTTGATCCCGGCTCCAGTAGAGACCCGCATCGTGGATCGACCCGAGAGTCTCAAGCGCGCCCTCCAGGTTTTTCTCGCGAAGTTGCTGGAATATCGTCTCGCTCGTTCCCTGCGCCGAACCAGTCGCTGCGTTCAGGAAAGTCAGAATCGAAATCAGACCGAATTGATAAAAACGATATGGAATCATGTGACGAAACCTTGGACTCTTTTCGATCGATGACACCGCAGCGTCTTGTGAACCATGCGATGTCCCGATTACGGTCAGTTTGAATTTTGTTCTGCTGGTGTCGACCTTTCCGCGATCGGCCAATCGACAGGTCCGGGAATCTGAACGCTCGAAAACACGATCTCAAGGCCATCGGGAGACCATTCGCAGTCGTAAATCATCCGATCGGACGGTTGACCCTTGAGGAACTCGATCTCACCGGGTGTTTTTCGATAGGCGAGATACAATTGCGGACCCGGTTGACCGGGAGTGTTTTTTGCGAACAGGACCACCTGGTTGTCGGGAGAAAATGTGAAGTCGGGATTGATTCCGCTTCCAGAGTACAGGATCTCGACCGCGTCCGGTTTGTCGAGCGCGACGACAGCGAGTTCTTCCTGCCCCGTCGTACGGACTCGACCTTTGAAGGCAATCGCCTGGCTGTCGTGCGACCAGCCGAGATTCCAGTAGATTGAGGAATAGCGAGTTGCGACATCACCGGTCATGAGCGGTTTCTTTTCTTCGCTGGCGACGTCCATCAAGGTGATATTGGACGATCTGCCGTAAGCAATCTGTTTCCCATCGGGTGAAAACTGCACGCCCCAACCCGAGCGATCGATGGTTTTTCGGTTTTTCCCATCGAAATCCGTCATTACAACTCCTTCCCCGGGAGCTGAGAAGACGATCGACTTGCCATCCTTTGAAAGACTCGGCATGCATCCCATGCCAAGATCTTTTAACTCGGTCCCATCCCGGTTCATCAGCACGATGTGCGACGATGTCGTCGAGCCGGTCGACATATCCAGGACGATTTTTGAACCGTCCGCCGAGAACGCGGGAGAACCGAGATGATTCAAGTTGAAAGCGGGTTTCGTCAAGGTCCGCAGGTTCGATCCGTCCGCGTTCATTGCCGACAGGACTCTCAGCGGCTTGTCAGATGGCGGCAGGTACTTCAACCGTTCCGCCTTGAGGCTGACATCTTTCCAGACGACGTGGGCGCTGGTTCGATCTCGAATCGCGAGTTCGAGCAGAATGCCGCCCATCTCCACGTCTGCGTCGGTGATCGTTTCCTTTCGCAGGATGCGAAACATCTGCGAGTCTTCCGGAGCGAACAGAGCAAAGAGCTGTTTTCCGACACGGGTCATCCGCAGTTTTCCGGAGGTCTCCCAACTGCTTTGTTGTTCGTCGCTGATTCTTCTCTGTTCGTTGAGCGGTCCCCACATCACCTGCGATCGGAGATTCTGTCCGATGTCCGGCTGTCGTCCGCGCATCGACCGGAAGTAGTGATTTTCCCGGTCGGTCAGACGAGCCTCCAGAAAGGCCAAGCCGTCCTGGAACGTATTGTCCAAGTCCTTCAGATCGAAACTCGCCTGGACGTCGAAGTCTCCCGAAAGGCTGAACTGAGGCACGACCATTACGCTCGTCCAACCCGAACTTTTTGCAGAGACAAGTTGAATGTGAACCCCGTCGGGTTTCGAAATAATAGAATTACCCGGTTGATAGCCGCCCAACTTGAAGAATTCTTCGGGCAATCCTCCGCGGACAAAATCGTGCTGAAACCCCGGCGGCAGTTTCGCCAACTGCGTTTCCATTTCGATGAGAGCCGGATCGGCCAGTTCCTGTTCGCGAAAGTCTGGAATCGACTTGGGCCAATCTCCGCGCATGATGACGTTTCGAACGGTCAGCTCCGTCTGATCGGTATAATGAAACAGTCCGAATGTTCTGCGGTTGGTCGGTTCCAGTTCGTCTTCATAGATTTTCTGATGATTCAATTCGAGAGTGACTCGGTTACCGGAAACCGAGACTCTCATGTGGTTCCAGTCATGCGGTTTCAGGGGGAGAGGTGCACCGCCGCGCTGGTGTTCGGGTTCGAAGTGAATGTTGTCGGGAGGAACCGCCGTTCGGTCGTATCGTCCGTCCGTCAGCCAGTGAATCCCCACACCCTCGGGCCGCAGCAGGTAGACTCTGCGATCGAAGGCCGGATGCGCGTCATGGGTCTCCGGTCGATAAAGGAACTCGTATTCGATGGATCCGTCTTCGATCAGGGGTCGGTGATAGCGGAGCAGGCTTTCAAACCAGGTCCCCGATTCGACGGGAAACCGCCGCCCTACGATTTGTCCCTGACCGTCGTCACCTTCGACCCATTTCCAGAAACTCTCCGGCGTCCCTGCGGTTTCCAGAAAGTAATTATGCGGAACCCAGTTACCGAGAGTTTTCGAGGAAGAGAGATGAATCTGTTCGGGCACCTGCGGATTACCCGCAATCTGCAGATGACGGAGCGAGCCGGTCGAATGCGACACACTGCGCGCGGCGATCCACGGATCGGGGTTCGATTCGAGTTCCCGTTCGATCACGACCCGCCCGTTAAGCGAGATCTGAAGTTTCCGATCCCGGACCACCGCTCGAAATCGCGTCCATAAATTGTGACGTTGCAACGGTGGATCGAGAGGTTGTTCCAACAGATCGTCACGAAAGCTGCCGCTCCAGACTGATTTAAGATCTCCCTTGGGTCCGCAGAATAATCCCGCGACCATCATCTGACTGGTCCCTCCGGTACTCAATTCTCCGACCACTTCGTAGTCGCCGGTCAGCGGCGTGCGATAAAAGAGATAATCCCGGTGGTGACCCGAGCGGTGA
>DATKCB010000464.1:0-6345 GCA_035513495.1 Planctomycetaceae bacterium
CCCGCTTCGTTCAGAATCGCGGGAAACATTTTCCAGCCCTCGGGCAGCGGGATCGTATGAATTTTGCGATGATACTGCGTTCCCAGACGGGGAGCATACACGCTCGTGATCAAGGTCGTTCGCGCAACCGAGCAGACCGGACTGTTCGAAAACGCGCGCTCGAAAATCAGACCGTGCGCGGCGAGCTTCGCGATGTTCGGAGTTTCCGCTCCCGAGTCGTCGAACAGTTTCAGATAATGTTTCGAGTTGTCTTCCGAGATCAACCAGACGAAATTCGGTTTGTCCGCCGCGAGAGAATCCGAAACGGACAGCAGCAGGAACACGACGCAAAGCAATGAGTTTCGAATGGAGTTCACGTTACAGACTTTCGCGGGTTTGATTAGCGGACGATTGAGGTGTCTGGATATGCTACCGCGCCGCGATTCGTCGTTCCATCACCTGTTCACATTCCGGGAATATCCCCCCAAATGGCAATCAATCATTTCGAAATCCCATCTCCGCTCGAATACGTCGATCTCTACTGCGAGCGGACCGGTCCCGGTCTCTGGAACGAGCCGTTCAACGCGACTTCGAATCTCATGTTTTTCCTGGTTGCCTGGCTGGTCTGGAAACGAGCAAAAAAATCGGGAACGGTCTCGCGTTCGATTCCGCTGCTGATCCTCCTGACGATCGCCATCGGAGTCGGAAGCATTCTGTTCCACACGCTGGCGACTCGCTGGGCGATGGCGCTGGATGTTGTTCCGATTTTACTCTTGAAGCTGGCATTCCTGTGGACTTACGGCCGAGACGTGCTGCATTGGAAATTGCGGACGGTCGCCAGCATCGGAATCGGGCTGCTCATCGTCTCGCTCATCGGACTGCAATACAAGCATCTGCTGAACGGATCGTTGTTGTACTTGCCGGGAGCTTTGTTGCTCGTCGGTATGGGAGCCGTCCACCTGCAGCGGAATTTTGCCGAACCCTGGTCGTTACTGGTTGGTTCGGGGTGGATGCTGGCAGCGATCGTGTTTCGAACCTCAGACCACTCCCTCTGTGCAATCTCGATGGGGCACGGAACTCATTTTCTGTGGCATCTGAGTTCCGGCTGTGTCATTTATTACACACTGATATGCCTGATCGCCAACCTTCCCCGCTCGGAAAAGAAACCAGGTTGAACTCGATTGGCGATCTGTTTCTGCAAGCCGATCGCACCGTCGAATTGTTCCTGTGAGAATCTCTGCGATATAATGCAAATGCCTCATTTGAAAGATGCTGGAGACTTCGGTCTCGAACCACTGCGGAAATTTCACTACCTCCAGGAGCCAACCGATGACCGACCCCTTTGAACGGCGGGAACATTCGCTCGAAAATCAGTTTTTCTATCAAGCCGACCAGAAATTGCTGGAAAATATTCGTCGGCAGGAACGCGAAAAAGCAGGCCGCGAGACATTAGCCCGCGTGACCGGGATCAGGAACGCCGAAGTGATCGAAGAGCTGTTGCAAAGCGGGATCCGGGCCGAATCGTTGATCGCCTTGTCGGTGGTGCCGCTCGTCTTTCTCGCCTGGGCCGATCGAGTTGTGACCGTGGAAGAGCGGGAAGCGATTCTCGAAGCTGCCGGCGCGCACGGGATGGAAGCCGACAGCGCCAGCCATCAGTTGCTCTCCCAGTGGCTCGAACGCCAGCCGAAAGACTCGCTGCTCGAAGCGTGGCGTCATTACATCCACGAACTCCCCGGTTATCTGGAACCCGAAGAATTCGAGAACCTTCGCTTCGACATTCTCGAACGGGCAAAAACAGTGATGGCCGCATCGAGCGGAATTCTTCAAGTCGAGAGTGTCTCTGCAGCGCAACACCGGATGCTGACGCACATCGAGAGCGCGTTCGTCAATGCCGCTTCCGAGTTCGAAGAATCATCCGATTGACGATCCGTATCAATCGTCTCGACTTGAATGAAAAGAACAGTCAACCGGTGAGATCGATCCCGATTTCTCCGTCCCGAATCATCCGATTCCCGAGAGACCAGCCATCACTGCACCCGAATACCAGCGGATTGTCTCGCAGTTGCGGCAATCGTTTCCGCAACCGGTTTCCGACCGCGTACACGATGCGTATTTCGCGTATTCGTTCATGCGCGCACTCGATCAGGTGGACCACCTGAAATCGCAGGCACCGATTCTGGGAACGCCGGAACCGCTCGATTATGCGACCGCCCGCAGTCGTCGCGTTCCCGATGCGCCCTCCACTGTCGAAGCCGTGACCTGCGAACTGGTCGATCATCTTAACGGAATGTTTTTGTGGGGGCATCCCCGTTCGCAGATCAACGTGATTCCCCCTCCTTCGATTCCGTCGATCATCGGCGGAGTTCTCCCGTCGATTTACAACGCCAATCTGGTCAGCGAGGAATCGTCGCAACGGATGGTCCTCAGCGAGATCGAATCGATCGCCATGACCGCCGATCTGCTCGGTTACGCCCCTGATCGCTGCGGGGGTTTGTTCACGTTTGGCGGAACCGCCACCCTGCTCTACGGTCTCAAACTGGGACTCGAAAAAGCCTGTCCCGGTACATTTCGCGGTGGCTTGAACGAACCGGCTTACATCCTCTGCTCGGAACAGGCTCATTACGCCGTACGAACCGTCGCGCAGTGGCTGGGAATCGGCTCGGACCGGGTGATCGAGATTCCGAGTTCTCCCGAAAACGAAATCCGGACCTGTCTGCTGGAATCGCACCTGCGGGACCTGTTGAAAAACGGAAGCAAAATCGCAGGCATCGTCGCGACGATGGGGACCACCGACGCGTTCGGGCTGGACGATCTCGAAGAAATGGTCGAGATCAGGAATCGGCTCGCCGACGAATTCTCCCTCGATTATCGGCCGCACATCCATGCCGACGCCGTCATCGGCTGGGCCTGGTCGGTCTTCAACGACTACGACTTCGAAGCCAATCCGCTCGGCTTTCCCCATCGGACCGTCCGCGCGCTGGCGGGAACCGTCCGTCGGATCAAATTTCTGGCCGAAGCGGACTCGACGGGGATCGATTTTCACAAGACCGGCTACACGCCCTACATCTCCAGTCTGTTCCTCGTTCAAAACGCGGTGGATCTCGCTCTGATTTCGCGCGGACAGGACGAGACCCCCTATCTGTTTCAATCGGGAGAGTACCACCCGGGACGCTATACGCTCGAAACCTCGCGCAGCGCCGCGGGGCCGATGTCGGCGTTCGCGAATCTTCAGTTGCTGGGAAAAAACGGACTCCGCTCGCTCCTGGGCCACGCTGTTACGATGGCCGAATCGCTGCGGGATCACCTGAAAGGTCATTCGGCGACAACCGTGCTGAACGGGGACAACTTCGGTCCCGTCACGTTATTTCGGGTCTATCCCGATGGAGTGGATACATTCGAAGTCCACGACCGGGAATTGCGCGATCCCGCGTTTTCCGACCGGCTCGCACAGTACAACGAATACAACCGGCAGATCTTCGAACTGATGCAGGCCGAGGCACTCGAGGGGGCAGGCGTCGTGATCTCGATGACCGACCGCTACCGCGAGTC
Organism: Planctomycetaceae bacterium; assembly: GCA_035513495.1. Lineage (GTDB taxonomy): Bacteria > Planctomycetota > Planctomycetia > Planctomycetales > Planctomycetaceae > DATKCB01. The sequence continues at coordinate 3,529 of DATKCB010000464.1, forward strand.
GGACAGCGGACACCCGATTGCCGCGCTCAAATCGTACATCCTCAGCCCGTTTGCTGAAGAACAATACGTCGATGCTGTGTTAAACTCGATCTGGAAAGCTCGTGGCATTCTCTCGCGACAGAAGCATCAATAACGAGCTTTGCAACCGTATGTGGACAGTTCGTTTGCAACATTACTTCTCGACGCGATATTTTTTCATCGTTGTCGGCTGTTTGCTACGTAGAACGTCCGGGCAGAAAATCGAAAGTTGTGCTTCTCATTCGCGACGTGCCCGTTTATAATCAGCCCGAAGAATGCCCATTTTTTCGGAGAGAGAACGATGATGCGAACGTCAAACCCTGTCTTGAGCGAGAAAGCGTTTCAACGCGCCGGCAGCACGTACTACGAAGGTGCGGACACGATGACGGTCCAGGGGACCGGGGTGAAAACCGGGATCCTGTTGTTGCTCGCCGTCGTCTCGGCAGCGTTTGCGTGGACGCAATCCGCCAATCCGGCCGCTCAGGCGATGTTGGTTCCGATGGTCTTTGGAGGATTGATCGTGGCATTGATTGCCGCGTTGGTAGGATTTTTCAAACCGACCGCAGCACCTTACGCAGGACCCATCTATGCGGTTGCTGAGGGACTGGTCCTCGGTTTCATCTCACAACTCGTCAATTCCATTTATCCGGGAATCGCTTTCCAGGCGGTTTGTCTAACGTTCGGAACACTGTTCTCACTGCTCATCGCGTATCAGTCGGGATGGATCCGCGTTACTGAGAAATTTCGGGCGGGGGTCTTCGCGGCAACCGGCGCGATTTTTCTGATTTATCTGATCGGGTTCATCATGAGCTTCTTCGGAGCGGGAATTCCCTACATCCACGAAGCGGGAGTGATCGGGATCGGATTCAGCCTGTTCGTCGTCGCGATTGCCGCCTTGAATCTCGTCCTCGACTTCGACTTCATCGATCGCGGTGCCCAAGCGGGTGCTCCCAAATACATGGAGTGGTACGGAGCTTTGGGACTGATGGTCACGCTGGTCTGGCTGTATATCGAAATCCTGCATCTGTTGATGAAACTTCAAAACCGCGACTGAGCGTCGAAGTTACATAATTATCGAAAAGCCGGGGGATCAACCCCGGTTTTTTTATCTCTCCAACATAAGACGATCCGACGGAAATGAGTCGCGAACCGCGCGGCCAGAACGCGAGATGTCGTGGGTTGCCGGAAATGCGGTTTGGCGTCAACTCCGCGTTCCCCCAATTGCTTGCGCAATGGGGCTTTGAGCATCGACGCTTCGCACCCATCACACTCTGCCGAGCATTCGATTCAGTGAATCGGACGTCTGGTAGATCAGCGCTTCGGGATAATGCAGATACGGGTGGAAGTATTCGAACGTGAAATAGCCCCGGTAGCCGTTTTTATCGAACGCCTCGATCACGGCGGGCCAGTTGGTCGTTCCGTCGAGCAGCGGGCGGAACGTTTCCAGCGAATAGTCGGTTCCCTTTTTCGTGAACTCTTTGAAGTGCACGTTCTGAATGCGATCGCCTAAAATCGACACCCAGTGTTCGGGGAACTGGAACATCATGATGTTCCCGGTATCGAAATGGACTTTGACGTGTTCGCTCGAAAAGTGATCGACGAATTCCGCCATCTCGTTGGGCGTCATCAGGTAGCCGTTAAAAAAGATGTTCTCGATGTTGAGTTTAACTCCCAGTTTTTCGGCAACGGGTAACAGTTTCGCGACGGCTTCTTTCGCTCGGGTGTCGCACACATCATTCGCCACCGGTTGGTAATCGTCTCTCCACGGAATATGCACCGATCCGGGCACGACCAGCAGGTTTTCCACACCGAGTTCGTGGGCCGCTTGAGTCATCTTGGTCGCGAGTTCGATCCCCCGCGATCGTTTCGCAGGATCGTTATCCGTGAGTGGATAAGGCCAGAACAGAAACGAGCAGAGTCCGCTGATCGCGATTCCGATTTCGTCAGCCATCTGTCGAATCGCCTTCAATTCCTGGGGCCCGGCCTTGGGTGACAGGTCGTTTTCGAGATCGTAGTTCAGTTCGATTCCGTCGAATCCGGCGTCTTTGGCCAGTTGCAGACACTCCCGGAGCGACATCCGGTCGGGATAGGGAAACGCCCACAGGTTGATCGACTTTTTCATGTCGTATTTTTTTAGAGCCGCTTTGCGGACGTCGGCAGGACTCGCTTGAGTCTCTGCGAACGAACCGAGAGCGGCCGCTCCCCCCGCAGAGGCGAGCGCCGCGCTGATCGCGGCACGCCGGGTGACTGCGTACGGACCGGAACCTGTGGGATTTTGCGCCTGCTCAGTCATATCTGTTTCTCGCTGAGGGATCTTGGAACGTCAAATCTTCCCGGAGGATACCCGAGCTGAGATCAGCTTTTCCAGTCGTGTTTTTTTGACATCTCAAACACTTCTCTCGTCGGCAGCAGGAAGGGGAGCCAAATCGATGTGATTAAAAAATGCGCATTCGCTCCCTGCAGTTCAGCATGAAGGGAACTGCCCGACCAATCAGGATGTATTGATCCAAGAATTTCAAGACCCGCATCGACGCAATAGATTGCTGATTTTCTAGCTGAAAACCGCTCGAAAAGTCTCGGCTGTCCCTTCCGTCCTCTGCATTTCAAACGCAGGAACGCCAGTCCAACCACGCGATTCCCGCTTATGGCACAAAAGTTGCGTTTTGATTCCTGCATCTGACATTTCATCTGTCGCAGGAGTGCTCGCCTGACAGATTGTTTGTGGATTCAGGATCTGTCATGGATATCCAGGGAAAAGCGACACGGATACGTCTCTTCGATTTCAAGTCACCTCAGATG
>DATKCB010000465.1:0-7634 GCA_035513495.1 Planctomycetaceae bacterium
GACGATCGTTCGCGCCAGCGAAACCGCCGCGTCGAAATCTTCATCCTCGCCCCCGAAGCAAGCGTGGCGGGCTGGGATCCGGCAACGTCAATTAACTGATACTGAAAATGCGAAGCGTAAATGGAAAAAGGCCTTCCAGTAATTGCGGAAGACCTTCTCCGTTAAATCTCTGACGTCGCAGAGTTTAATACTCGTTATCCGCCACATTCTCCGACTCGAGTCCGGCGAATTCGGCTTCGAATGTCTGGCGGATGACGTGGTTGTCGACTTCGCTTTTCAGTTTCGCAATCGCATCGTCCAGTGGCATGATTCCCAGATCGCCTTCGAGCCGATCCCGCAGCGCAACGGAGTTCTGCTCCTCTTCTTTCGGACCGACCACAATCATGTAAGGAATCAAATCGAGTTGAGCCTGGCGGATTTTTGCATTGACCTTCGCGCTGTGCTGATCGGTCGAAACGCGGAAGCCTGCCAATCGAAACCGGCGTTCGACTTCCTTCGCATAGTCGAGATGCTTGTCGCTGAGCGGGAGAATGCGGACCTGCTCGGGAGCCAGCCAGAGCGGGAACGCACCGGCGAAGTGCTCGATCAGCATCCCCACGAAACGTTCCATCGATCCGAACGGAGCGCGGTGAATCATCACGGGGCGATGCGCGGTGTTGTCGCTGCCGATGTATTCGAGTTCGAATCGTTCGGGGAGGTTGTAATCGAGCTGGACCGTTCCGAGTTGCCATTCTCGACCCAGACAGTCGCGGACCATGAAGTCTGCCTTGGGACCATAAAATGCGGCTTCGCCGGGCATTTCGACGAAGTTGTATCCTGCTTCAGTCAGCACTTTGCGCAGAGTCGCTTCCGCCCGGTTCCAGTTTTCGTCCGAACCGACGTATTTATCGCTGGAGGGATCACGCAGGGACAGCACGACCCGGTAATCGTCCAGACCCACGCTTTTGAGGACGAACTGCACCAGCTCCAACGTCGAGCGGAACTCTTCTTCGACTTGATCCGGAGTGCAGAATAAGTGCGCATCATCCTGGGTCAGTCCGCGAACCCGCAACATTCCGTTGAGTTCACCCGACTGTTCGTGACGGTAAACCGTTCCGAATTCCGCGAGTCGCACCGGCAAATCGCGATAGCTGCGCGGCTGAGCTTTGTAGATTTGAACGTGATGCGGACAGTTCATTGGCTTGAGCAGATACCGCTCCTGCTGATCCTGCCATTTTCTGAGTACGGCGATTTTTTCTTCCGGTGAACCCGCTTTGGGAAACTCCTCCAGATGAACTCCCATCACACCGGCTGCTTCGAGCAGTTTGCTCTCCTCATCGACATCAGGCGGTTCGTAATCCTCGTCTTTGGGATCGAGTTTGCGAATCCAGAAATCGACGAGTTGTCCGCCGTCGTGTCCGAAAATCGGAGTGAACTGCGAGTCTCGATAGTATGGAAAGTGTCCGCTGATCTCGTACAGTTTTGCTCGCCCGATGTGCGGGGAGTAGACCGGCTGATAACCTCGGCTTAAGAGTTCTCGTTTGATGAAGTCTTCGAGCAGCGAGCGAACGATCGCGCCTTTCGGCTGCCAGAGACAAAGTCCCTGTCCGACATCGTTGCTGATCGCGAACAATCCAAGTTTTTTTCCGAGCACGCGGTGGTCGCGACGACGGGCTTCTTCGATCTGATTCAGATAGGACTTCATGTCCTTCTTGCTGAACCACGCCGTGCCGTACAATCGTTGAAGCTGCCTGTTGTGGGCGTCTCCCTTCCAGTACGATCCCGCGACAGACAAAAGTTTGAATGCCTTGATTTTCCCTGCGTGGGGAATGTGCGGACCGCGGCACAAATCGACAAACTCTCCCTGTCGATAAAACCCGAGTTCGGCGTGGTCTGCCAGACCGGTCTGGATGTGCTCGACCTTGAGTCCCTGATTCATTCCCGCGCAGAACTCGAGAGCTTCTCCTCGCGGAAGCGAGAACCGCTCGAACGGTTCTTCGTCCTTGATGATCGACTGCATCTCGGCTTCGATGCGGGGGAAGTCGTCCTCGCTGATTCGCTGATCCAGGTCGAAATCGTAGTAGAACCCGTTGTTGAGCGTCGGCCCGAACGCCAGGTTCACACCGGGATACAATCTCATTACGGCGCGGGCCATGATATGAGCGCACGAATGCCGCATCACACCCAGCGCCTCGGGCTCACGTTCGGTCAGCAATGCAAGCGGGATCGGGCGTGCGTCGGTGAGCGAATCGAGCGGTCGCATCGCATCGACGATCTGGCCGTCAACTTTGGCAGCCACCGTCGCGGAAGCAAGCCGTTCGCCGATACTTTGGGCGACATCGAGAGCGGAAGAACCTTCGGGATACTCTTTTTCCGAGCCGTCGGGAAGCAGAACAGAAATCATTGATGTTCAGTTGCAGAAGAAATGACTGTCTCAGGCCGCCGATACGAAGGGCGTCACGCTGATCGCAGCCGAAATACCAGTGCCGTTTATATCTGAGAATGTCGCCAGTCGTCAACGATCAGGCAGGAGTTTGATCTATCACAGATCGGCGATGACTTTCCCCGAAAGCCGCCGGTGAGTAGGTTACAACAGATACGGCACGTCGATCCGACCCCGAGCCGGCGCTTTGGTTCGGTAAAAATTGTGCCTTCCAACGATTCGCCTATTCAATCAGAAACGAAACTGTGCAAATACTTCTCACGAATGATGATGGAATTCACGCTCCCGGGCTGCATGCTCTCTACGACGAACTGCAGCGTCTGGGGCACGTGCAACTTGTGGCACCCGCGGTCGAACAGAGTGGCGTCGGTCTCTCGATTACGTATCTGCATCCCCTGCAGGTTCGCGAGGAACGCCAGGAAGGCGAACATTTCGGCTGGGCGGTGCATGGCAGTCCCGCCGATTGCGTGAAAATGGGGATCCTCGAATTCTGCGAAGACCGCCCCAACCTGGTCGTCAGTGGAATTAATTCCGGCTCGAACGTCGGAATCAACGTGCTCTATTCCGGAACGGTGGCCGGAGCGATCGAAGGGGCGTTCTTCGGAATCACCTCGATCGCCGTCTCGCAAAATGTGAATTCTCCTCCCGACTACCGCAAGACGGCACGCTCGTCAGTCGATCTGATCGCTCAGATTCTCGATCAGGAACCTCCCCCAGGCTCGCTCTGGAACATCAATTACCCCAACCAGGAACTGGGCGAGCCGAAAGGAATCAAGGTATGCTCTCTGGGTGTGAAACGATTCCCCGAGCGGCTGGAAAAACGGGTCGATCCTCGCGGTCGTCCCTATTATTGGAGCGGACTCGACTACCTCGTGAACCCGGAGATGGAACCGGGAACCGATCTCCGCGAAGTTGCCGACGGCTACGTCACGATCACTCCCATGGATTTCGATTTAACGAATCGTGCGGGAGTCGAGAGGTATGGACGAGTCGATTGGAAATTATGAGCGGGGTTGTGGCTCTCCTCCTGCATCTCGCGTTCGATTCAGCTATCATGATCCGCTCGACGACCCGGGAGAAGAGCTGATGTTATCGATCATTGTGCCTGTGTTTAACGAAGCAGCGAGTCTCAACCAGTTGCTGGGGGAGATTGAGTCCGTAAGGGACCAACGCTCGCTGGAACTGGAAGCCATCTTCATCGATGACGGATCGTCCGATGCGTCCTGGTCGATCATTAATCGACTCTGCGAACAACATAATTTCGTGCGGGGGATCCGATTCCGCAGAAACTTTGGCAAAGCAGCGGCCCTGACGGCGGGCATGAGGTCGGCGAAGGGGGATTGCATTCTGATGATGGATGCCGACTTGCAGGACGATCCGGCGGAAATACCGGCCTTCCTCGCGAAGCTCGACGAAGGTTTCGACGTCGTCAACGGCTGGAAGCAACGGCGGCTTGATCCCTGGCACAAAGTTTATCCGAGCCGGATCTTTAACTGGTTGATCGGCAAACTGACCGGCCTGAAACTGCACGATCACAATTGCGGACTGAAACTGTTTCGCAAGGAAGTCGCCGATGAACTGAATATCTACGGGGAGATGCATCGCTTTATCGCGGTACTCGCCGATTCGAGAGGCTTCAAGGTGACCGAACTGGCGATCAACCATCGTCCGCGACAGTTCGGGCATTCCAAATACGGATTTCGTCGGTTTCAGCGCGGACTGCTCGACCTCTTTACGGTCAAGTTCCTGACCGGCTATGCACAACGTCCCGGACATATGCTGGGTGCGGTCGGGATGTTGTTTATCGGATTGGGAATGCTCGGGATGACCTGGCTGGCTTTTTCCTGGGTGATGATGAATCTGTTCAACGCCTGGACCGTCGAACCGATCGGTACTCGCCCGCTGTTGGCCTATTCCATTGCATCGCTGTTGCTGGGGGGACAAGCAATTTCGCTGGGGTTCATTTCGGAGTTGATTGTTTCGAATACACTCCACGCCGAAAGCACTTACAGTATCGCAGAAGAAACGGTCCCGCCACAGAGAGAGAAATGATGCTGGAGAACCGAGGGAGCGATGTTATAATTCGGCTCCGGGTATCGTCAGAAGATCGTTGACTGTGTGAGGATTCCTCTGAAAAAATCGAAAAAAAACACTCTTCCGATCATCGGTTGGCGCGAATGGGTCGGAATGCCCGATCTCGGGTTGGCCGCCGTACACGCCAAGATCGATACCGGTGCGACGACCTCGGCGCTGCATGGAGAAGTTCTCGAAGTTTATTCGCGCGACGGAATCGAGCTGGTTCGATTTTCGATCATGCTCGGTACACGATCCAAACAGGCAAAGCTCGAAGCGGAAGCGGAATTGATGGAATATCGACGCGTGAAAAGCTCGAGCGGACACTACACTCAACGTCCTGTTGTCTTGACCCACGTCTCGCTGGGCGGTCTCGTCTGGCCAATCGAACTCACATTGGCTAACAGAGAAACCATGGGAATGCCGATGCTGCTGGGGAGACAGAGCCTCAAGCACCGTTTTCTCGTCGATCCGGGACGCTCCTATCTCTTGAGCAAAAAACGATCCCGAAAACCACGCACCAAAACACCTCCCAATTAATCATCTCACACCACGCACCTCCACACCACGCATCGGCTAATTGATATGGAAATTGCAATCCTCTCTCGCGGAGAGAATCTCTATTCGACAGAGCGCCTCGTCGAAGCCGCTGAAGAGCGCGGCCACGAACCGGAAGTCATCGACTATCTGCGCTGTTACATGGATATTACATCGAAACGGCCCGTGATCAGATACATGGGTCGAGCGCTGGAAGAATTCGAGGCGGTCATCCCGCGAATCGGGGCTTCGCGGACATTTTACGGAACTGCAGTCGTTCGACAGTTCGAAACGATGGGAGTTTTCGTCGCCAATGAATCGCAAGCCATTACCCGTTCGAGAGACAAGTTGCGGACTTCTCAGATCCTCGCTCACGAGGGGATCGATATGCCGGTCACCGGGTTCGCTCACTCGACGAAGGACATTTCCGGTCTCCTCGAAATTGTTGGAGGCACACCCGTCGTGATCAAACTGCTTGAGGGAACGCAGGGGATCGGGGTCATTCTCGCCGAAACGCGCCTGGCCGCCGAAGCGGTCATCGAAGCGTTTCGCGAACTCGACGCCAATATTCTGGTCCAGGAGTACATCGCCGAAGCGGAAGGCACAGATCTGCGCTGTTTCGTGGTGGGAGGTGAAGTGGTCGCAGCCATCAAACGCATCAGCAAGCCGGGTGAGTACCGATCCAATTTGCATCGCGGAGGAACCTCCGAGCCTGTCGTATTATCCGAACAGGAGCGTCAAACCGCCATTCGCGCCGCTCACACGATGGGATTGAATGTTGCCGGGGTCGATTTGCTCCCTTCAAAGCGCGGTCCACTCGTCATGGAGGTAAATTCTTCTCCCGGACTCGAAGGAATCGAAACCACGACCGGGATTGATGTGGCGGGAGAAATCATCAAATTCCTCGAAGAGAACGCCGACCATCCTCGTTCACCCGAAGAGCTGGTTCTCTGATCATTTCTGTTCATGCTTAGCGGGAGATGCAGCCGGTGTCGAATGACGCTCCAGCGAGGATGCAGGAAAGACTGCTGAGTTGCCGTAGCGGTCAACAATCGCATCGCGAATGCGATCGAGTTCCTGATCCTTTAATTCCGCTGTATCGCTGAACAGAGTCTTCTGAACTTGAGGACTGTGACGCAGCTTCGTGGCTCCCATCCCGATCAGCCGCACATCCAGTGGAATTTCCGGTAAGCGTTCTTCGAACATCTGCTTGACGGTCTCCCACAGAATCCGGGAATTGTTTGTCGGTTCGGGTAGTTTTTGCGAACGAGTAATCGTTCGAAAATCCGAATAGCGAAGCTTCAATTGCACTCCTCCCGCACGAACCTGCTGACGTCGCAGGCGCCGCGATACCTGCCCGGTTAATTCGAGAAGCACCGCCAGCAGGACTGTCGAATCGCCGATGTCGGTACCGAATGTCGTTTCGTGCGATATGGAAATCGCTTCGTGATCGGGGACCACCTCGCGGGCGTCTTGTCCGTGCGTGAGTTCGAAGAGATGCTCGCCTCCACGATCTCCGAATAACTCCTTGAGTTTGGAGATCGGCAGAGTCCGAAGCTGTCCGATGGTTTTAATTCCAAGTTGAAGAAGCCTGGCTTCAGCTTTTCGACCGATTCCCCACAAGCGCCGAATCGGAAGTGGAGCGAGGAAACTCTCCACTCCCTCCGGAGGGACGATGGTAAAACCGTCAGGTTTTTCGAGGTCGCTGGCGATCTTTGCCAGAAATTTGTTGGTGGCCACTCCGACCGAAGCCACCAGATCGAGTTCCTCGCGAATCAGCGATTTGATTTTCCGGCCGATGAACTCTCCCGAGCCGAACAGTTTGAGAGATCCGGTAACGTCGAGAAACGCTTCGTCGAGCGAGAGCGGTTCGACGAGGGGGGTGAACCGTTGCATGATCTCTCGAACCCGATCGCCGACTTCGGCGTAGTGCGCAATGCGGGGAGCGATAAAAATTCCCCGCGGACACAGACGAAACGCCTGCGAACAAGGCATTGCGCTGTGTACTCCGAATTCGCGCGCTTCGTAACTGGCCGCAGAGACGACCCCGCGGCTTTTCGGGTCGCCTCCGACGATCACCGGCCGCCCTCGAAGCTCGGGACGATCGCGCTGTTCGACCGACGCATAGAACGCATCCATGTCTACATGCAGAATGGTTCGGTCGGAAGTCACTCGATGGATGATCCACGAAAACGAAGACGCGGAGTTCTCACGTGAAAACGGTTTCGATTCATCTTACCGTTTGGACACTCCCCCCGGTAGGGAAATCATCTCCAATCCCGTTTGAACGGCTCGAACCGTCGTCTCAGTGGACGGCGACGAACTCGCTGGAGTTCAGATAAGCCCAGAAGACATCCTGCAAGCCTTGAGCCACCACTTCGTTGCGTTGGCGGGGAGGCACTCCCCGGTATCGGGTCGAGAGAATTTTACGAAAAGCCGCGAGTTCCTGGTCCGTCGGTTCCCGAGTCAGTGCCGACATGCACAGTTTGCGAATTTTTTCTTCTTCCGAAGTGGCAGCGCCGATCACCGATCGAAAGTAGGTCGGTTCCGCTGAGTCCAGAGCACGTTGAATCAGTTCGCCGTTCATCAGCATCAATGCCTG
>DATKCB010000466.1:0-3215 GCA_035513495.1 Planctomycetaceae bacterium
GGCCCGGCGTCGGACGCCTGACGACAGATTTCCTCGACTTTTTCGGGTTCCAGGAGCAGGATGCTCACCATCCCCGACGGGTTGGCCTCGGCCGCCGCCTGCATCGCCTCGCCGCGCTTTCGCACGACCCGCAGGCCGTCCTCGAAGCTCATCGCGTCCGCGAACACGAGCGACGTGTATTCTCCCAAGCTGAGTCCGGCGGTGGCGGAGCAGGCTTCGATCGTCTCGGGCGATTCGGCTTTCAGAATTTCGAGTGCGGCCAGGCTGCTCACGAACAGGGCCGGTTGACTGATATCCGTCAGATTGAGTTGTTCCTGCGGGCCGTCGAAGCAGAGGGTCTGCAGATCGAATCCGAGTACTTCGTTCGCCCGCTCGTACAATTTCTTTGCCGCGGGGTGTGCTGCCGACAGGGTTTTTCCCATCCCCACATGTTGTGCTCCTTGTCCGGGAAACAGAAATGCGATTTGAGACATGGTGGTGACTTTCGGAAGGGGTCATCCGCGGGGTACTGTCCCGTCGAACTGACGAGCCTGGCGCTCTCAGTCTCGCGGAAGAGGCACGTTTGAGAGTTCTTCCGTGATTTGCGAATTGAGATTGCGATCTTTTTGAGTTTCGGCGACTCGCAACGCGTTTTCAATCGCTCGCGCGTCGCTGGAACCGTGACAAATAATGCAGATGCCGTCGATCCCCAGTAACGGCGCTCCGCCAGCTTCTTTGTATTGATAGGAGCGGGCGAGATTGTGGAAAGCGAGAGTGGCGACTTCCCGTTCCTGATCCAGTTTTCCGAGCACCGCTTGCGCAATCGCCTTCATGAGGAATTCGGCCATTCCCTCGCTGACTTTGAGGACTACGTTTCCGACAAAACCTTCGCAGACGAGCACGTCGGCTTCGCCCTGATAGAGGCCGCGGCCTTCGACGTTGCCGACGTAGCGGCCATTCAGTCCGGACTGCATCAGGAGCTGATGGGTTTCGCGGTAGAGATCGTTCCCTTTCCCTTCTTCGCTGCCGATATTCATCAGTCCGATTCGAGGTTCGGGGATCTCGAGCATCTCGCGGGCGTAGATTCCGCCGATGATCGCGTATTGCAGCAGATGCTCGGGGCGTGCTGCGGGATTCGCTCCGACATCCATCAGAATCGAGCGTCCACGAATTGTGGGGAGCGTGACGGCGATTCCCGGTCGCTTGACCCCTTTGAGAAACAGGCGCGTCCGCAATCCCGCGGCCACGACGGCACCGGTGTTCCCGGCACTGACGATCGCATCGACGTTCTTTTCGGCCATCAGACGCCAGCAGACGGCGATCGAATTGTTCGGTTTTTTCCGCAGCGCGTCGGTCGGTTTTTCGTCCATTCCGACGACTTCATCGCAATGCACCAGTTGCAGACGGGAGACCAGCGCACTGTCGGCCTGCTCCAGGAGCGGGGCCAGTTGAGATTCGTCCCCAACGAGGTGAATCTCGAGTCCCGGATTGGACTTCAGTGCGGCGAGCGCGCCGTCGAGATTCGGAGCGGGGGCGTGATCGCCACCCATCGCATCCAATGCTATCCGCATGGTGCGTTAGTCCTCGGTTTCCACCAACGTACGACCCATGTAATGCCCGCAGGTCGGGCAGACAACATGAGACGGAATTCTGGTGCTGCACTGGGGGCAGTACGAGAGTTGAATCGGCGTCACCGACATGTGACTGCGACGTTTGTGTTTTCGCTGTTTCGAAGTTCTTCGCTTGGGGACTGCCATGACTTTCTCGATCCGGTTTCTTCTCTCAGAGATATGAACTTGTTATGTGGAGGGTTCCTGAGGAGGGAACATCAACTCCCGATGCGAACAGAGGAGAATTCTTACCATCCGGCGGACAAGATCTCTCGATTTCGCAAGAACGACAACACTCCTGGCCTGTCAGGTTAGCGGATATGGTACGCAATCTTCGAAAAGACTGTCAAGGAAGCCGCCCCCGCCCAGCCCTCATTTTCAAGTCCTTTCCCCCAGAACCGTCTCGCGATAGACTCGGATTTGGGAGAATTCTCCCCCCGGACTCGTTTTTTGGGGACCCGTCACCGGAATAGGGAGCGTGGCAGACCATGATCTCGATCTTTCTTCGTTATCTCCTCTTGCTGTCAGTCCTTCTGTATCCCGATTTCGCCCAGGCGAAGAGACCGAACGTCCTCTTGATCTACACCGACGATCAAGGTTCGATCGATCTCAATTGTTATGGAGCAAAGGACCTGATCACGCCCCATCTCGACGGTCTCGCCCGGCGCGGGGTCCGATTTACGCAGTTTTACGCACCCTCGGCGATCTGTTCAGCTTCGCGGGCCGGGATGATCACCGGGAGATTTCCGGTCCGGGCGGGTGTGCCGTCGAATGTTTCTTCCGAAGAAGGTGTCGCCGGAATGCCGCCAGACGAGTTCACGCTGGGAGAACTCTTTCAATCCGCCGGCTACCGGACTGCCCACATCGGGAAATGGCATCTCGGCTACACTCCCGAAACCATGCCCAACGGACAGGGATTTGAGCACTCGTTCGGACACATGGGGGGCTGTATCGACAATTATTCGCACTTCTTTTACTGGCAAGGCCCCAATCGGCACGATCTCTGGCGGAATGGGACCGAAATCTTCGCCGAAGGACAATTCTTTCCCGAGTTGATGGTCGAAGAAACGAAGGCGTTTCTGAAGCAACCCGGCGACAAGCCGTTTTTCATCTACTGGGCGATCAACGTGCCCCACTATCCCCTGCAGGCGACCGAGGAGTGGAGAAAGAAATACGCCGGTCTCCCTTCCCCTCGCAACATGTACGCCGCGTTTGTCTCCACGATGGATGAGATGATCGGCAAAGTTTTGACCCACCTCGAAGAACAGGGACTGACGGAAAACACCCTGGTCGTGTTCCAGTCGGATCACGGTCACTCGACCGAAGAACGAACTCATTTCGGAGGCGGGAACGCCGGTCCGTATCGCGGAGCGAAAGGCTGTCTGTTCGAAGGGGGAATTCGCGTCCCCGCGATCGTCAGTTGGCCGGGGACAATTCCTCAAAACGAAGTCCGCGACCAACTCGCGACCGGCTGCGACTGGTTCCCCACGCTCGCCGACTACTGCGAAATTCCGCTGCCCGAACGTCATCTCGACGGAAAAAGTCTGAAGACCGTGATTCAGAACGATGCCGATTCACCGCACGAATCCTTTTACTGGCATCTGGGGGGCGGGAACAATCCGCAAT
>DATKCB010000467.1:0-6440 GCA_035513495.1 Planctomycetaceae bacterium
GACTTCCTCATCGAGGTCAGATTTAATTGTAATTGTCATATAATTGTGGATCCAGTCCATTCTTCAATGGTTGGATTCCCAAGAACTTCAAAGTTTTTGCAGCATCCGGTTTTCGAGTTCGACTTTCTGACGTGAAAATTCAACACCACGTCTGGTTTCCATCATTCAAGTCACTTCGTCAATCATTCGTATTTTCAATTCATTTCACGAGGGGAGTCGCTATGAAAAAGAAGCTATTGCGCGGATTTACTCTGATCGAGTTGCTGGTGGTGATCGCCATCATCGCAATTCTGGTCGCCTTGTTACTGCCGGCGGTTCAGCAGGCCCGGGAAGCGGCACGCCGCAGTTCGTGCAAAAACAATCTCAAGCAGATTGGACTTGCGATTCACAATTATCACGATGTTTACAATCAATTTCCTCACGCGATTTGGAACGTGGAAGGAAGCCCCACATGGAGTCCAGCCTCAAAGGGTTCGGCGTTTGTCAGACTGCTCCCGTTCCTTGAGCAGGCGCCGATTTTTGATGCCATCGATTTTAGAGGCGTCTGGAGCGCTGGTGGTAATCCGTGGCAATGCCCCGACCCAAACAACCTGACGATGTGTCAAGTCGAGGCCATGACCGATGGCAACGGACGATTGCTGCGAGACATCCCCCTCGAGGTCTTGATGTGTCCCAGCGAAGGCGGACCAGACAAGGACGGACATGGCGCGAAGTCGAATTATGCCTTCAGTATCGGTGCCTCGGCGATGCCGTCTCATCCAACCCACCAATGCAATCTGTATCCGGGCAATGTCTTCGCAACCGGAGCGGCCGCTCACGGGAACGACGGCTCTGGAAGAGATATTTCCGGACCATTTTCCCGTTTAAACTGGGCGGCGAACTTCGGATCGCTACCAGACGGATCGTCCAGCACAATTGCGGTCGGCGAAATCCTGCCGCAATGCGGTGACCACACTCGAAACGGCTGGTTCCATTTCAACTCCCTCTGGGTCGCCACAACCGCGCCGATCAACTATCCGATCGCCTGCGTCAGAGAAAGCAAAGTGATCAACGGCGTGCGGGTGGCGTGGAACGACGATGCCGCTTATTCTCAGTTGCCCGACGGCAAGTGCCATCATTGGCAGAACTGGCAAACCAGTCAGGGGTTCAAGTCGAACCATACGGGAGGTGCCCACTTTGTACTGTGCGACGGTTCGGTACACTTCCTCAGTGAGAATATCGATTACCGGACTTATCAGCGTCTCGGCTGCCGCCGTGACGGCGAAGCGGTCGGTGCGTTTTGATTTGTGTGTCATTGCCGAGTTGAACGCTGTCCTTAGCACGACCAACGGCATTGGAGTTCAAGACAATTCCAATGCCGTTTTCTCATCTTCAATGACATTGATTTCGTGCGATGCGATCTGCGATTTGACGACTTCAAGATACTGTTGTTTTCAATCTTCCACACATTGCGTAAGGACTTGAATAATGTTTGTCCGTTTGAGACGAAATCGTTTTTTCCACTCTTGCAGTCTACTGTGTCTGGTGTTCGCCGGGTGTTCGGGAGGTGCCGCCGATCGGCCCGATTTGTACCCGGTCAGCGGCACGGTCATGTACAACGGAGATCCCGTCGAGGGTGCAACCGTCAGCTTCATCTCGGAAAAAGCTCCCCGGGCTGCGAGCGGCATCACCAACTCCGAAGGTAAGTTCCAGCTCTCGACGTTTGATGTCAACGACGGCGCTGTGGCGGGCACTCACACGATTACAGTCAGGAAGATGGAAGCAGGTGCAACCCCTGCAATGACGAAAGAGGAAGAAGCTAAAATGCTGAACGATCCCACCGCCATGGCCAACCAGATGACTCAAGGCGGCAATACTGATTCCGGACCGAAGTCATTGCTACCGGAGAAATATCAATCGTCCGATACCTCAGGGCTGACAGAAGAGGTCAAAGCGGATGGAGAGAATGTTTTCGTGCTGCAGCTGACCGACTGACGGGCAGGAATTCGTTCTCCAGTTTCGAACAATGAGCCTTCCTGAAGGTGTTTCAGGAAGGCCATTTTATTCACAGGAGTCCAACTGTGAGGCGACTGTTCGTTTTGGTCGGATTTCTCACTATTGTTTCAGTACTCGTCTGGAATTGGCAACTGCTCGCCCCACGCGACGGCGAATCCCTGCCGAAGTCACCTGAAACGCGGATCGAACTGTTCTATGAGGCGCTTTCCAATCGCGACGAATCGGCAATGAGCCGTATCGAGCAGTCGTTCCGCGACGGTCCCCGCTCCGAAGACTACGGGCGCTTCTTCCAAGGGCTGAAGCAGATTCATTCCGGAGAACTCGAGGCGGCCCTTTCTTCACTGCACGGACTTGGCACAAACGCTCTTCTTAGACCGTTCGTGATTATTTCAATAGCAGAAACTTTGTATCGCCTGGATCGGCTGAACGAAGCTCAAGTGCTTCTCAAGGGATTATTGAACGAGGACGAGGATCACCTCGACGCTCATCGCTTATTGGGAGCCATCTTGTACGATCTGGGAGCCTACAGCCGCGCCATTCCGTATCTGGAATTTGTGCTCGAAAGAGCCCCCGGTTCGATGGGAACCCATTTCATGATGGGAATTATCGGTCTCGAATTCGGCGACACGACCGAATCGATCGATCATTTTCAAAAGGTTCTCGAGGCAGGTGCATCAGGAAAACTGCGGCAAGACGCAATCTGGAATCTCTCCGACGCTTTGATGCAGACTCAAAAATATGCCGAGGCGGAAGGACGATTATCCGAGTATGACGAGTCTTCGAAATTTCTTTCGCGACGAGCGAATTGTCTTTGGAATCTCCAGCGGAGAGACGAAGCGCGTCAGTTGTTAAAAAAGGCCGCAAATATCGATGACAGCAATCGCGAGTACCGGTTAATACAGTTACAGATTCAGATGCACGACAGGCAATGGGAGCAGGCAGCCGAAACTGCCGTGCAACACCTCCAGACCAATCCCCATGATGCAGATGTGCGATACCAATTGGCGCAGGCTTATGCCCGCCAGGGGCGGCAAGAAGATTTCGAACGCGAAATTGCTCGTTACGAGGAAGCCTCGAAATTGATCGCACAACTCCAGGAGTTGAACCGTCGTGCGACAGCCGATGCGCGCGATCCTGTCATTCGCGATCAGTTGGCAGAGGTCTGTGACCGTCTTGGAAAGAAAGAACTGGCGGAAATGTGGCGCAAGGCCGCCGAGCATTGCCGTGAGGCACAATACAGTCGAGTGAGGAGCCAGTGAAATACGACTCGGCGTTCAAATGCATAACGCGGCGCGTCATCTATTATTGCAAACTCACTTCGTGTGCACTTCATCGGACTGACGTGTCAACGATGCGTTACGTGTTGGTTTCATTTTTATTCGCGATGTCATCGATTTCCTGTGACTCCAATCACGCTCCGTCGCAGTCCTCAGGAGCTTCTTCGGCACCGAGTCCGGAGCAGCATCAGATTGAGGAAGCGGCTGTGCGGAAACTCTGTGGTCATTGTCATCTTTTCCCCGAACCGGAATGGCTGACGCAGAGTGCCTGGCGCGAATCGATCATCGACATGTCGAAA
Source organism: Planctomycetaceae bacterium (assembly GCA_035513495.1). Classification (GTDB taxonomy): domain Bacteria; phylum Planctomycetota; class Planctomycetia; order Planctomycetales; family Planctomycetaceae; genus DATKCB01. The sequence continues at coordinate 3,572 of DATKCB010000467.1, forward strand.
ATGCACGATTTTACGTTGTTTTACCCCGATCGGCCCTCGACGGAGGATGTCATCAACTGGTACGTCAGTCGCGCTCCGAAAAATCCCATCCCTCCGCGAGGTGTGACACCGGACGAAATCCAAACCGGGCGGTTCGTGCGAACGACGCGGGCGCTGACATCCGACGAACGAAAGCCCTCGATGATCTCGTCGCTGCGTTTGTTTCCGTTGCTTCCCTCGCCAGCGGGCACTCAACTCGTGCTCGGGGAAATGAACACAGGAAGAATTCTGCTGGAAGCCGCCGACTCCCCCGAGGCTCCTCCGTTTCGTGAAATCGCCAGACTTTCCCATCCCGCGCATTTGAACGCTGTCGATCTCGATCGCGACGGATTAACCGACCTCCTCGTCGCCGAACTCGGCTCGTTTCTGCCGCTGGATCACGATCTCGGCCAAGTCGTCTGGCTGCGGCAGGTTTCCGAGGGACATTTCGAGCCGATCGTGCTGTTTTCGGGCCTGGGCCGCGTCGCCGACGTACAAGCGGCTGATTTCGATGGGGATGGCGACCTCGATCTGATCGTCGCAGAATTCGGCTGGCGACTCACGGGCCACGTGATTCTGCTTGAAAATGTCACCGAGGACTGGTCCCGCCCGCAATTTCGAAAGCGGATTCTCGACGGGCGCCAGGGAGCGGTCCGCATCGCCTGCCTCGACCTGAATCAAAACGGACGTCAGGATTTCGTCGCGCTGATCGCTCAGGGAAACGAGATGCTTGTGGCCTATCTCAATCAGGGGGATCTCCGCTTCGAGGCCAGAATCCTGCACCGCGCACCGCATCCTGCCTGGGGTTACTGCACCATGCATGCCGTGGATCTCGACGGGGACGGCGACATCGATTTTGTTCTGGGCAACGGAGACACGTTGGACAACGCCGAACTGAAACCGTTCTACGAGATCGGCTGGCTGAAGAACAAGGGTAACCTCGAATTTGAATATCACACGCTTTGCGAGATGTTCGGCGTGATGGCGCTTCACGCGGCCGACCTCGACGGAGACGGGGATCTGGACATCGCCGCCGCCGCGTTCACTCCGACCGACGTTCAATCCGGTACGTCGAAGCTGCGGTTGCCGTCGCTGCTGTGGCTCGAACAGCAGCCTGACCGGCGATTCGTACGGCATGTTCTCGAAGTCGATCGCCTGACCCACCTCAGCCTGACCGTCGCCGACCTCGATGGCGATGGCCGCAACGAGATCCTGCTCGGCAACGGCCGACTTCTCGGACGCGATCCGCGACAACCGCCGCTTGAAATCTGGAAGCCGCTTCCCGACGCGCGGGGCCGATAGATCCACATCTCAACGACAGGCTTTGTGCGGCAGTCAGGCCCCTCAAAGTGTCCTCCTATGGTGTCTACCAAGATTTGGGAGGGGGTGGACAACCTGGCAACAGAAACACAAGAGATAAAGAGGAGATCATGAAGTTACGATCATTTCTTCCAGTTGCCCTTCTGGGAACAGTCAGCGTTCTTGCGGTCGGAGAGAAAGCCGAGCCCCCCCGCTTCCGGCCTCACTGTGATATTGCAGGCTTTTCCCGAGCAAGAGTCGATCTACAATCGCAATCCAGCAGTTGTGCGTTTCACGAACACGACCAACAAGCCCATCAGTATCCTCCGGCCACTCGACGGCTCGCTGTGGGGTTGGCACATGCCTCACTACAAACTCGACGTCTCGGGCGAAGATGGGAAGACGCTGAAACTCAGTTCTCGCTGCGGACACTCCGGACTCTGGGCCAACATGAAGTGGCCCGACGACTACGTCGTCACACTTCGTCCGCAGGAATCGTCCGAGAAATAAACGAGCGGGAACGTGCTTTTGATCCACCTCCAGGCATTCCTTCAGCAATTCCCCTGCCCGTTCGATCTCGTTCGATTCGATCGCGAGCAGAGCCCGATCGAAGAGCGACTGGGCGCTGCTCGAATCATCACTTTCTCGTGAGAAGAAGCTCTTCAGCAGAAGTGCCGCGATCGCGCAGCACGCCAGAATCAGAAGCAACCCGAGTGGCCGCGAACGAGCAGAGCGCGCGAATTTCATTCACGATTCTCCAGAGGACGGGTTTCGCTCGATGGACTCAGCTTCGAGGAACGACATAACAAGTACCAACCGGCATTCGTCAACAGTGCCGCGCTTCGCGAGCGAACACTTCACACTTTTGTTTTCAGACCCTCCGAAGCGGAGGGGACTCAATCCTGTCCCGTGGAGTTTATCTCAACTGCAACGGGGGTTCCCGTACCACGGCGAAGCGTCTCTAACCGGTTTACTTCCCAGCGATCGCGAGGATATTCCTCTCCCGCCATCTCGACAGGGCCATCCGGCCAGTACACAGTCACGGATTCCACGCTCTCGGTGGGGCGAAGACCAAAATGCAGCACCGGTTCGTGGCTGGCAAGATAACTCGACTGCGGTGCAAGAATCTGCGTCAATCGCCGCTCGGAGGTTCCGACGATCACAGTGGAACCAAGGGTGTCACGACCGGAAACATGATCGACGACGCGAATTCGCAGCCAGTTGCCTGATTTCGGCAAATCGTTGCGATACAACCTTGCGCGACCGCCACAATTCGTCACCAGCAGATCAAGATCACCATCGTTATCGAAATTCCCATAAATCAAACCTCGCCCGGAGGCGATGTCGCGAACAAAGTCACCGCCGGCTTCCGAGTCTTCCGAGAAGCCGCCCGCGCCGTTTCCCATCAGCAACATATTACGATCCGCATACTCCTTCCAATACCCGGCCTCATCAGTGATGTCGTCATTTCGCTCTTGAAACCGATCTTCGCCGTGATAGGGAAATCCGGAACGACAGGGAACCACGAATCCGTTGACGTGTGGAAGATCGA
>DATKCB010000468.1:0-2869 GCA_035513495.1 Planctomycetaceae bacterium
TACGGGGCTCGATCAACAAAATCTCGACGGAATTGCCGAGTACTGGCGGTGCGTACGAGAATTCTACGCACCGTTCGAAGCGCCGGTCCTGCCTGCGACGGCCGATCTGTACAATCACGAAATGCCGGGGGGGCAATACACGAATCTGTTCGCACAGGCGCAATCGCTCGGCTTGGCCGATCAATGGGCGAAAGTGTGCAAGACCTACGCTGACTGCAATCAGTTGCTGGGCGACATCGTGAAAGTCACCCCGACGTCAAAGGCGGTGGGAGACCTCGCACTGTTTCTGGTCGCCAACAATCTGACCGCGGACGATGTACTCGACGAAACGAAAGACCTGTCGTTTCCCGAATCGGTGATCGATCTGGTGGGCGGCATGATGGGCCAACCTCCCGGCGGCTTTCCCGAAGCCGTCGTGAAGCGTGTCATGCGCGATCGGAAAATCGTCACCGGTCGACCGGGAGAATCGCTCTCCCCCGCGAACTTCGAAGCAACTGCCGAAACTCTCCAAAAGTTACTCGGGCGCGAACCGACCGGGCGCGAAGTTGTGACGTCTCTGCTCTATCCGAAAGTATTTAAGGAGTTCGCAGAACATCAGAAGTTGTATTCGGACGTCAGCGGTCTTCCCACGCACGTGTTCTTTTTCGGACAGGAGCAGAACGAAGAGTTTTCCGTCGATATCGAGAAGGGGAAAACGCTGATCATCAAATTCCTGACCGTCAGCGAGCCACATGCAGACGGAACGCGGACGGTCTTCTTCGAACTCAACGGTCAACCGCGCGAAGTCAGCGTGCTGGACAACTCCCTCGAACCGGAAACAAAATCCCGATCGAAGGCCGATCTGGATAACCCTCACCACGTCGGTTCCTCGATGCCGGGGATGGTGGTGACGGTCGCAGTCAAGGTGGGTGATAAAATTTCGAAAGGACAGAAGCTCGTCACGCTGGAAGCGATGAAAATGGAAACGACCATTGCCGCCGAACGCTATGCGTCTGTCAAGGCGATTCATGTGAAACCGGGGTCTCACGTCGAAGCAGGCGACCTGCTGATCGAACTCGAATAATTATCGATAGGGGACCACCCGAGGCGGCATCCTCTTGCTGGGAACAACGGCATCATCCAAACCGCAAGACACTGTTCTTCGGCCCCTTATTTTCGAGATTTTTTTGTGACGGAACTTTCAGGGGTTGCGTCATCCTCGCACAGCGAGTGAGATCTCGTGAGCCTGCCAATGTTACTGCATTTCGATTCGAGAGCGTGATCAACCATGACGATGAAAGCCGTCGTACACGATAAGTTTGGCGACCCGCGCGAAGTGCTGCAGATTCGAAACGTCAGCGTCCCCGAACCGCGCCGGGGGGAAGTTCTCGTCCGCATGCTCGCCAGTCCGATTAATCCTTCCGATCTGATGAGTGTTGCGGGCAATTACAGCATCGTACCGAAGTTGCCAGCCACACCCGGTTTCGAAGGAGTCGGGATCGTCGAACAGGGACGAGGAATACTCGGAAAGTTCATGGTCGGCAAGAAAGTCGCCGTTCTGAACCGCGAGCGAGGCAACTGGTCGGAAAAAACCGTGACCTCCGCGAAGCAGGTGATTCCGATCCCACGACTGATGCCCGAAGACCAGGCGGCGATGAGTTTTGTCAACCCGGTGACTGCGTACGTCCTGGTTCGCGATGTCCTCAAAGTCCCTTCAGGAGCCTGGCTCGTTCAAACCGCGGGTAATTCGGCTCTGGGTAAGATGATTATCCGCCTGGGAATGAATTTCGAATTCAAAACGCTCAGCATCATCCGGCGCCAAGAAGATATCGAGAAGCTGAAATTTCTTGGCGCGCACGAAGTCATTGTGTTCGATATCGAACGGGATCGCCCAGAAATGTTGATCGAAAAAATCCGATCCGTCACCGGAGGAGGAATGAAATACGGTCTCGACCCGATTGGCGGAGAACTGGGCTCGGCTCTGATCCGAACGCTCGGAGAGCAGGGTCGCATGGTGTTGTACGGCACGCTCTCGGGTGAGGACGTGCATTTTTCTTCGCGAATTCTGATGGAGGCCGGCGCACGAATAGAGGGTTTCTGGCTGGGGAAATATATGCAACAGTTGGGTCTGTTCAAAAAATTGTCGCTGATTAAAAAGACTTCCAAGCTCATCCTGGATGGAACACTTTCGACCGACGATACGGTCGAGTTTCCCCTCGACCAGATTCACGAAGCGGTCAGAGCTTCCGTGCAGCAAGGTTACAACAAAAAAATCATCTTGAGAATTGCCGATTCGTAAGTGCGCCTCAACCGGATTGACTTCAAACAACACGATGATCGAACACATCTCGCGGGATGATTCATGAACGAAAACGATCTAAAAAAAATCATTCGCAACATTCCCGATTTTCCCAAACCGGGAATCATGTTTCGGGACATCACGCCACTTTTGGCCGACTCGAAAGCGTTTCAATTTGTGATCGATCGGTTTGCCGAGCATTATCGCAATCGGAGAGTGACGGCGATCGCCGCGGCAGAAGCGCGAGGATTCATCTTTGCAGCACCTCTGGCGCTGGCTCTCGGTGTCCGTTTTATTCCCGTCCGCAAACCGGGAAAACTTCCGTTCGAGACGCGAGCTTTTCACTACGAACTGGAATACGGTTCCGATTCTCTCGAAATTCATACCGATGCGATCCACAAGGACGACACCGTTTTGCTCGTCGACGATTTGCTGGCGACGGCAGGCACGATGCAGGCGTGCGTCAATCTCGTCGAGCATAGTCAGGCGAAACTCGCCGGGTGCGCGTTTCTGATCGAACTGGAATTTCTCGGAGGTCGCGCAAAACTCTCGCCGCACGAAGTGTTCAGTCTGATTCGATACGCCGACGAA
>DATKCB010000469.1:0-5258 GCA_035513495.1 Planctomycetaceae bacterium
TTCGAGCCGGCACGATCGCACCGCAAAATTGAAACGGCCCCACCGGAAACTCGGGCCATCCCACCCACTGCCGAGCGGTTCCGATCATCTGGCAATTCCGATCGTCCGCAATGTAGAGCGCCGAAATCGGAACGCCCGGAATAAACCTCTGCCAGTACACATTGGTTGTCCGGGAAGCAGTCGAGTCGAAATCGATTCCCAGTCCTGCCGCGGAGGCGAGCGGTTTCCTGAGCCAGTGCTGAGTTTCGCTTCGAACGGGTGGAGTGCGTCTGGTCGGAACGGAAGGAAATCCCGCTTGGGACAACACTTCCTGAACCCAGACCGGATCGCGAACCAGACGCAACTGCTCCTCTCCGTTTCCCCACAAGGGTCGCACAGATTGCAATTCGTTGAGAATTTCAGGGGAGTTCTCCAGTGCTCCCGTATACAGAAACGGAGCAGCGGGCAACTCCGACGCGAGGTTGGGCAGATCGTCCGGATATCGCTCGCATTGTCGCGTTTCGGCGATTTCCTTCAGATCGACATCCGCAAACAGATCGAGCGCCAGCGGAGCGAATCCCGCTCGACGAGCAGACTGGGCGGTCGCCCGCACACTCGCTCCAACGATCAATAAGGGAGACGACAACTCGGAAATTCCTGCTGGTGTTTGACCTGCGCTGTGCAATCGCGGATAAATCGAAAATTGAAAATCAAAGCGGAAAGCCGAAAGCGGAAAGCCGGGAAATGTTCAAGGTTCAATTGCCAATGTCCAATTGAGCTTCCACTCTTGCACCTTCTCCTCTTTGACTTTTCCCACTTTTCGAACATTTCACACTTTCCCCACTCCGAGGAGCATATTGATGGAATCGTTGAAAGGCAAAGTCGCCGTGATTACCGGAGCCAATCAGGGGATCGGCAAAGGATTCGCCAAGGCGCTCGCTGCCGAAGGTTGCCGCGTGGCGGTCTGCGCCCGCAACGCGGAGAAACTGGACGGCGTCGCCCGAGAACTCTCCGCATCCGGCACCGAAGTCTTCGCGCAGGCGGCGGATGTCTCGAACGAATCGCAGGTGAAATCATTCTTCGCCGGCGCGCTCGAAAAGTTTGGACGCATCGATCTGTTGATCAATAACGCAGGGAACTTCGACGGTGGACGCGTCGATCGGGTCGGTCTCGATGCCTGGAACAACGTGATCGGAGCCTGTTTGACCGGTGCGTTTCTTTGTACCCGTGAGGCCTTTGCTGCGATGGTGGCGCAGGGGGACGGCGGACGCATTCTGAATCTCGGGTCGATCTCCGCTCAGCGGCCGCGCGAAGAAAGTGCGCCTTACGCCGCGGCGAAGTTCGGGGTCTGGGGACTGACGCAGGCGACCGCTATCGACGGTCGTCCGTTTGGAATCGCGTGTAGTTGCCTGCATCCTGGAAACGTCCGCGTCGAACGCCGGCAAGAGAGCGAGCTGGAGTCGGATACCGAGCCGATGATGGAGACCGAAACCATCGTCGAAGCGGGACTCGTGATGCTCAAAGTCCCGCCTCACGTCAATTTCCTCGAAGCGATCGTGCTGCCGAACGATCAGTTGTATCTGGGGCGCGGGTAGTTACCCGTGTGAAAAGTGAAAGAGTAGAAGGCATAAGAGTGATATGAGCCAGTCCAAGCGGTGGAATTGCTCTCACCTTAAACTCTTCCACCTTCTACTCTTCTACCCCGGCCCCCCGGCCTCAGGTGTTCGATCGTGAGCGACGGATCCCGTTCGAGCAGATACTCTGCGACGAGGCGGCGGTGGCAGTGTTCGGGGGTGTCTTCGCTGCACAGCAGGCACGCTCCGTCGATGAGTTCGGGCGGGAGGTTTTGTTCGATCTGGCGGCGGTGAATCAGTTCGAGAAACGCCTGCTCGTACTCTTCCCACGAGCCTTTGTATTTCTTGTAGGTGTCGAGCATCTCGCTGGTGGGGGCCAGGTCGAGCAGATGCAGATAATCGATCTGGTGGAGCGATTTCAGAAAATAGCGGAGATCGTCCCGCTTGGCGAATCCGGACAGTTGCGACGAATTATTCAGCCGCACGTCGATCACGCGCCGGACGTTGGATTTTCCCAGCGTTTCGAAGAACGACTCGGCGTCGGTTTTCGTGAAACCGATCGTATAGAGCCGCGGTCCGTTCACGGAAATCCCTCCTCGTACTGCGGATCGCTTTCCTCATTTGCAACGTACGCAAGCCGGCTCGACTGAGACGCATAAGCATCAACCAGTCGTTCGGCCTCGGTGCGAAATAATTCGTTCTTGTCCATCTTGTGTTCGACGAGCAGCCTATGTTCGAGTTGCGATTGCTGTTCGAGTTGTCCTTCGTCGAGGATGTGTTGGATACGGAAGAGCGGTTCGATATACCGGGCGATGAGAATCGAGCGGTGGCAGTCGAGCGGATCCTTCTCGGCGCACATCAGCGCGATCCGATGGCGTTCGACTCCGCGCTGCAATCGTTCGACCCCTTGCTGAAACAGTTCGCTGTTCGCTGTCCGTTCGTAACTGACTTTTCCGTCGAGATAGCATTCGGGTTCCGACCGCCGCGCTCCGAGTTGTGTCCCGAGAAAGACATAGAAAATCCCGCGGTGTTTCAGGGCACGCTCCAGGGCTTCGCGATTGAAATGCGGAGTGTAGCGGCTGAACGGCTGCGAGCGGACATCGGCGATCGCGTTAATGGAGTGCTGTTCGAGCAGATCGAGAAACTTTTCGAGCGTGTGGTTGGAATGCCCGACGGTGAACAGTTCCGGAAGTTCGCTTTCGGTCATTTCACACCTCGAAAATCGTCGCGACGATCTTGTAATGATATCCGTTGTAAACGGGAGTCAGACTCACGCACAGGATCGGAATTCTGTGCTCGGGATAGGTAATGATCCGAGGCGGTTCGCCGAGTTGCGGGACGGGATCAAAATGTTTGTCCCAATAGAGGGGATCGGTAATGCTCAAGCTGTACTTGTGCTGTCCGTAATCGAAATCGGCTCGACGCTGCAGTTGAGGTTTTTTCGTGACGGAATTGTACTCCCTCCAGGCGCGACAGGTAAGACTCTGAGGCCGAATCAGGTAGAGCGATTGACGCGGCTTCCTGCGAAGCACTTCGGACTTGGTAATCCGGTCGGTCTGTTCGGGGGACTCGATCGACATCCAGAGATCGACCGGCCGCTCCAGCAGATCCAACAGAGAAGGCTGCGAGATTTCATTCGAGAGATCGGTCCAGATCTTTCCGTCGAGCAGCCAGTTCTCGGGTTGCGAGACATCGCGAGTCTGCAATCGCAGTGGAATTCTGACGATGTTCAACAGGCGCACTTCCCGATACTCCGAGATTCTCCGTTCTTCGGGAGAAAGCTCGCCGCGACCGTGATGTGAGACGGGCCTGATCCAGGATCCGACTTTGTAGTCCGAGTCCGACGGATTCGGGATCAGTTCAATCCCCGCGACGCAATTATTGGGATAATGCTTGACGGACTTCGCCAAGACAAAAATCGTCTTCTCGACCATCGTTTTCCCTTGGGTGGCAGACAAGGGGAATTCGAACGAACCAGTTTTGTACTAAGGTACATCTGCAACAGCGAGAACTCAATCGGAAAACGGTTCTCGTTTGAAAAAAAACATTCCGTTGAATCATGAAAATGGCCCGCATCAGCAGTTGCCGATGCGGGCCTTGCTTGATCGAGAAGTGAGTCGCTTAGAGCGACAAATATCCGTTCGTCTCTAAGTAGTCGATCACTTCCTGGGCGAGAGTGTCGACGTCTTTCGTGTCGGAATCGAGGACGAGTTCGGCTTTTTCCGGCTCTTCATAAGGGGCATCGATACCGGTGAAGCCTTTGATTTCTCCCGCACGGGCTTTCTTGTAAAGTCCCTTGGGATCTCGGGCTTCGCAGGTTTCCAGCGACGCTTTCACATAGATTTCGATGAACTGCCCCGGTTCGAGAATCACGCGGACCTGATCGCGGTCGGCCCGATACGGTGAGATAAAGGCGGTCGATACGATGGTTCCGGCAGACACAAAGAGCTTCGAGACTTCACCGATGCGGCGGATATTTTCGGTACGATCTTCGGGGGAAAATCCGAGGTTCTTGTTGAGTCCCATGCGGATATTGTCACCGTCCAGCACGAAACTGTGCTTGCCCGCTTTGTGCAGCAGGTGATCGACCACGTTGGCGATGGTACTTTTCCCGCTGCCGGACAGACCGGTGAACCAGAGGACCGCGCCTTTGTGTCCGTTGAGCCGACACCGTTCTGCCGTGCTGACTTGATGTTCGTGCCAGGTGATGTTGGTTGCTTTTTGCTCGGCCATTCTGTGTACCTCAGTTTACCTTTATGTAGTGATGGGCTTGGGTTAAGTCGAGATCGTAGTGAATCCCGCGCGAGGAAAAAAGCCAACCGGCTTCCGGAGAGCGAATTCATCTTGCAAATGATCATGTTTCGAACCGGAAATCGAAGCGGTTTGCGGGCTTCGGAGCAGACAAACTGACCTGTCCGCATCTGACGGGAAGTGATAAAACTCGAACTGAACTCAACTCCGCCGGGAGGCAGGACTTTTTTTGTCGAGGTCAAGGATGATGCAACCCCCCCCTGCTCCAAAAAACAGCTCCAAAAACTGGTTTTTTTCGTTTTCGGTCGCCTGTCTGGCCGTGTGCGGTTTCGCCTGGTGGGCCGGATTGCTGCCTGATTTCTCATCGTCTTCAGACACCGCTTCCCATCCGTCGGGGAAAAATGGTCTTGAAGCAGACGTCACATCAGCAGAGCCCGCAGAATTTTCTGACGACAAAAATCCTCCACTCGACGGAGTGACCCAGTGGGAGCCGGACGTCGAAGCGCAACTCGTCAGCCATTCACGAATCGTCGCCCCGCACAGCCGGGAACAAAACGCTGCAAACAGTTCGCGGACTCCACGACCACTTACTGCCGATGACGAAGAACGCATCTCCCAGCTCTTTGCGGACGACCAACCCTATTTCGCCGACGAGAACAGCGGGCTGGTCGAGCGCAGCGTGACGGCATCCGAACTCGGCGCGATCCCGTCTTCCACCGATGTTCGCGGACTCGATCCGGCTCAGCAATTTGGTAACATCGATGCGATGATCGCGACGGGAAAAATTCTCGAAGCGCATCGAGAATTGTCGCTGCGCTATTGGAACCATCCCGAACAGCGTGCCGAGGTGCTCCCCCGGGTCCAGAAGACGGCCCAAACAATCTATCTCTCACCACAACCGCACTTTATGCAGGCGTACGAAGTGCAACCGGGCGACATGCTGCAACAGATCGC